>NZ_AZAX01000005.1:0-141295 GCF_001021175.1 Marinitoga sp. 1155
TCTCTAAATTGAATTCGCTCAAAAAATTTAATTTATAACTTATTTAAAAAGTCAAACAAAGCAAAAATTTGGGGAGCAAAATTATATAGAAAAAATAAAAAATATCCCTATCTTATGACAGGGATATTTTAGCATATTAAAGCTTCATTTAAAAAAAGATTTGTAAATATCATATAACAATTTTTCAGAAAAATAAAGCGAAAACTTTAAATAATATATAAGACACAATAGCAGCCGCTGGAACTGTTAAAAACCATGAAACAAATATATCTTTGATAACACCTAAGTTAATTGAGCCGGTACCTCTGGCTAAGCCATTTCCTATAACAGAACCAACTACTGTATGTGTTGTTGATATTGGCATTCCCATATTTGAAGCTAATAATACTGTTGTTGCGGTTGAAAAGTCTATTGCGAATCCTCTTGAATTATTTAATTCTGTAATTTCTGTTCCAACTGTTTTCATTACTCTGCTTCCCCATATTGCAACACCTATAGCTATACCTAAACCACCTAATGCGAGAATATACCTTGGGATTTCAGCTTTGGCACCAACTGTACCTGTTACTACAGCGGCGTATATAGCAGCTACGGGACCAATTGCATTTGCAACATCATTGGCACCATGGGCTAATGCAACATAACATGAAGTGACAACTTGAGATTTTCTGAATATTTCTTCGACATATACATAAGGATCATCTGAAACATTTTTCAATTTTATTATTATATAAATCATAATTATTAAAGACATAAATATTCCAAAAAGTATAGCGTATAATATGGCTTTAAAGGTTATCGGAATATGAAGGGTTTTTACTATAAAAGAAAGACCTATGATAAATGCAGCTAATCCAAGAAAGAATGGAATCCAAATTTTTGAGTTTTTCTTGATATTTTTACTATGAAGAATAGTTGCAGAAATAGCTTTAAACATTGCAAATGAAACTGCTAAACCAACTAAAGGAGAAATGATCCAGCTTAAGGTAATGGTAATGATTTTAGACCAGTTAACTACTGCAAGCCCGCCTGCAGCAATACCATAACCAACCATTCCACCAACGATTGAATGTGTTGTTGAAACAGGCCACGATTTATATGTTGCAATTGCAAGCCATATAGTAGCGCCAAGTAAAGCTGCCATAGAACCCCATATAACCAGTTTTGGATCTGCTAAAATGTCTAAATGTAGGATGCCCTTTCTTATAGTGTCTGTAACTTGCTTTCCGAAAAATGTAGCTCCAACGAATTCCAATACGCCAGCAATTACAACAGCCTGTTTAGGAGTTATGGCCTTAGCTCCAACAGCAGTAGCCATAGAATTAGCAACATCATTGGCACCAATTGCTAATGCCATTCCAAATCCTATTAATAGTCCGATAATAAGTATCGCGCTCACGATATTCCTCCTTTATTCATTTATTAGAATATGTACTCTATCACATACGTTTTGGGTTACGTCTGCTATTCTCGCAAGTAATAAAATTAATTCTCTAATATATAAGAAATCAATAGGGTGTATATTATTTTTTTGTGAATAAAGCCATTTTCCAAACTCAAACAATTTATTATCTATATCTTTTTCAAACCATTTCATTTCTGCAATATCTTTTTCTTCAGAAGAAATGGTTGATTTTGAAAAGTCTGATTCGAGTATTACATTTATATATTTTACAGTTTTTTTGAAATGATCTAACATTTTTTCAATTTCATCAACTACAGAATATATCATTTTTTTATGTTCTTCATCAAAATCTATTCTATTAAAAGTCATTTTTTTTGCGACATCTTCTATCAAATCTATTATTTTATCTTGTAGGTCAATGAAATTCAATAATTCAGATCTTTCAAATCTGTATAAGTGTCCCCTTTTTAAATATTGACGAAAGTTTCTTTTTATATCGTCAGCGTCATCTTCTAATTTATCAATTTTGTTTACAATATCATCAATAGGTTTGTTATTTAGATATCTTTCAAATAATTCTGGTAAATAATCAGATGCTTCTTCAACTATACGAGCATGTTTTATAAGTTCTTCTATGGGACTGAATTTTTGAAACATTTTACCCCAAATACTAATAACAATCACCTCCAGAGCTGTTTTCAAGGTTATTTTGCATATTTTAATAAAAATTCATAAGCTTCATTTATTTTTTTAAATCTCTCTTCGCATTTTTCTTTATCTTCTTGACATTTATCAGGATGATATTTTTTCGTTAATTCTCTGAATTTCTTTTTTAATTCATCTTTAGTGTAATTTTCTGGTAAATTGAATAAATTTCTGTAATAATCATATTTCTGCCTCAATTCATAGTAGTTTTGTGAACCATATGAATGTTGAGAAGTGTCATTATAATTTCTATTTTGGTTGTAGTATCGTCTATAAGTGTAAAATTTGAATCTCATATTCCTGAATATAAAGTATATTCCAAATATACCAAAAAGAAATAATATAGGATATCTGAACATCATAGCAAAGATTAGTCCAATAAATCTGAAAAATATTGATATAACAACTAATAATCCGATAAAGGTTAATAAACTTTCCATAGTATTCCTTCTTTCATAAATTTATAATTAGTATTTATAGATAAATATTTTATTTCACAAATTTATTGTATCATAAATACTTTGAAAAAATGTTTCCATGCTTTTTCAAAAGTAAATAATCAATAGTTTCTATTAGAGAAGCTATTAAATACATTTTGAAGGCAATGTATTTATAAAAATGTGGAAATAATTTTTTTATAATCTGTAATTAATAGACTCTCTGATTCTCAGAGAGTCTATTAATTAAGAATTCATTATTGATATATACCTTTCGATAAAATTTCTAACTTCTTGCATTCCAAAATTTCTGTAAAATCTATTTAATTCTCTGTTATCTTCATCAACAAAAACCAATGTTGGAACTGAAAACACTAACATCTGACCAGAAATTTCAGGTTTTTCTTCAACATCAACATATTCGAGTTCTACATTATATTCATCCATTAATCCTTCAACCTTTGGCCATAGTCCTTTACATGTTCTACATGTTTTGTTTGCAAAATAGTAAGCTTTCACTCAATTACCCCCTTTTCAAAAATTCTTTTCAGGGGATTTTAACAAATAGACTTTAAATATTTAAGAAAAATAGTTAACAAGAATCAAATTTTAAAATTCTATATAATCTCCAGGTTTTAATATTTTACATTTAATATTTAAGCTTTCAACCTTGGTTTTAAATACATTTGAATCAGCACTAATTATTTCCCATGTATTGTAATGAAAAGGAACAACTATTTTAGGTTTAATCATTTTAGCTGCAATAACGGCATCTTCAACATCCATAACGAAGTTACCTCCAATAGGCAGAAATGCAAGGTCTATATTCTCTAAATCCAATAATTCCATATCTTTTGTTAATCCGGTATCTCCTGAGTGATATATTTTTTTTCCATCAATTTTTACTATAAACCCACCAGGATTACCACCATAAATAATATTATCGCCCTCTATAATACCAGAACCATGTAAAGCAGGAGTCATTTTAATACTTCCGAAATCAAATTCCTTTCTTCCACCAATATGCATGGGATGTAAATTTTTTACTCCTTTTTTTCCAAGATAATTTACTATTTCAAAGTTAGAAATAACAGTAGCTTGAGTATTTCTGGCTATTTCTACTACATCACCCATATGATCCAAATGTCCATGAGTTATAAGTATATAATCTAATTCTTTAAAATCTGACACTTTTTTAGCGGCTTGAGGATTTCCATTTAGAAATGGATCTATTAATATTTTTTTACTTGCTTCAATATATACAACAGCGTGACCTAAAAAATATACTTTCATAAAATCCCCTCCTTATCCTAATTTTATGTTTATAAGAATATAAAAAATATAAGATAATAATAAAATTAAACCTTTCCAGAAACCAGCTTCTCTTTTTTTGAATAAAAATATTTCTGTAAGAAAAACAACTCCAACCATATAATAAGCATCAAATATAACGCTTCTATCAGGAATTACAGGATGAATACTTGCCGTTATTCCTAAAACAACAAGAATATTAAAGGCATTTGATCCTATAAGATTACCTATTAAAATATCATTTGTTCCTTTTTTGGCTGCAATAATACTTGTTACTAATTCTGGTAAAGATGTTCCAATTGCAATAATTGTTACACCGATTAGTGTTTCTGTTAAGCCGAGAATTTTTGCGAAATCTGAAGCACCTCTTACGGTTATTTCGCCGCCTATTGCAAGCATAACAATTCCAAGTAAAACAAGAAATACAATTTTATTCCATGAAGTTTCATCTGTTTTGACTTCATGTATTTCTTCTAACAATTGTTCCTGAATAGTTTTATCATTTTTTGCCATATTATACATATATGCTATGAATATAATCAAATAGGTTAGTAAAATAAAACCATCAAAATTTGAAAGAGAACTATTTCCATCTAATAACATAAATAATAAAGTTAGTGATATTAATATTACAAAAGGAATTTCATATGCAAGTGTGCTTTTTGGAATGGAACTTTTTTTAATCATTAATGATAATCCTAAAATTAAAGCTATATTGGTAATATTACTTCCTATTACATTTCCAAGGGCAATGCCAGCAGAACCGTTTAACGCAGCACTAATACTAACAAATAATTCAGGTGCACTTGTTCCAAAAGCTACTAATGTAAGGCCTGTAAACAATTCTGAAACTCCGATTTTTCTTGAAAATCCAACAGATCCTTCAATTAGATAATCTGCACCTTTTATCAACAATAACATTCCAATTATAATAAGGATTATATCTAAAATCAATTATTTTCTCTCCTTTCAAACTCTTTATAAAAATTGTTAAAATATTTATCGGATAATGTTTTGTTTTTATAGGTATTTATAAAATCAGTAATGAAGAAATGAAATTTATTTATTATTAAAGGGTATTTTAGCACCAGAGAGTATATATCTTTTTTGTTTTTTTCTTTTTTATTTAATAAATTATTATATAATTTTTGATTATCTAAATAAAGGTATTTGAGTCTTATGCTTTCACATAAAATTTCTGGCCATGTATCTTCTTCGTTTTTCTTTTTAATAAGGTAGCCAAATGTATAATGTGAAAGTTCATGAACTATTACTCCATTAAATAAATCATTTTTTCTTAAAAATATATAATTAGGTGGTGTAAAAAATGATTGCATGTATTCTGTTGAAATAATATATAATTGTTTTGGTAAGGAAATATAATTGTTTTTAAAGAATAGATCAATTATTTTAAAAGTTTCTGCAGGGATGTTTAATTGGGTAAATATAGTTAAATTACTTAAATACATCTGTTTAAATGTGTTGTCATAGACTAAAAATAAATTGTCTGATTCTGATATTATCTTTTTAGAAATATTGATAATTATTTTTTTCCCAGGACTATTAAATTTTAATACACCGTTTCCTTTAAATGGGATTTTTTTATATGTTGAAATTTCAGAATATAAATTATTATTATTTATTAATTCAAAATGAGGATAAAAGGATAAATTTAGTATATATAAGTAGTTATCAGTTACCAATATTATTTTAAGAAAATTAATTAATATTATTACCAGGAAAAATATAGATATCCTTCTGAATTTCCGCCTATCCATGTTTTATCACCTAATTTTATTTTTGTTTTACCCAATGATGGTGGAGTTAAATAAAGATAATTTTCTAGCTTAATTAAATTATTTTGATTTATAATTTCAAAATATGGGTTAATATAAATGTTTAAAATATTTTTATTATTTTCAGGATTAGAGTTTATAATTATCTTTTTTTCACCAGTAAGTTTAAATGAATAGGTTGTTACTATTTCCAATTCTTCATATGGTTTTTGAATAAATAACTGATATCTTTTATTATACATTTGTGCTGTAATTATAGTACAATTATTATAATCAGAAATAGCTGATAAAAAATCACTGATTTGTTCTATATCTTCATCGGATATGGAACCATTTTTAAATGGATTGCCATTAATAAGGAAAAAGGATAGTTTTTTATGATATACAAAATCCATAATTCCTTCTATAAATTCTAGATTATCTTCTAAAGTGTCAAGTGTATTAAATTGTAAAGCAAGATAGTTTAAACTCATATATAAGCCTCCTTTTTTAAAGCTGACATTAACACTAAAAAATAACAATAATATTATATCATATTAAATGACATTTTATTGTATAAAAATGACAATATGTCTTTTTATTGTTTAAAAGGTAATAAAAGTAATATATAATTTAAATAGACAAAAAGATAGTAAAGTGGGGTGATGGTATGGAAAAAGAGATATATCGTTCAAGGAAGGATAGATTTATTGGAGGGGTTTGTGGAGGTATAGCAAATTATTTTAATATTAGTTCTACACTTGTTAGACTATTATGTTTTGGATTAATTTTGGCAGATGGTATAGGCATAATATTATATATAATAGCCTGGATAATTATTCCTGAAGAACCGATAAATAAAACAGTAGAAAAAGAAGATAGAACTTCTGAACAAAATGATTTTTATAAAAAACATAGTGAAAGAAATAATTTTTTTATTGGACTATTTTTCATAACAATTGGAATTATTTTTGTAATAAAAAATTTTTTCCCTGATTTAATATCTTTAAGTTTATTTTTTGGAATTATCTTTTTGATCTTTGGGATATATTTATTGATGAAAAGGGGGAGATAAAATGAGATATGTATTTGGTCTTTTTTTTGTTGTAATAGGCATAATATTTATATTACAGGGTTTTACCGTTGATATATTAATTAAAATGGGATTTAATTTTTTAAAATTCTGGCCTTTTCTTTTGATAATTACGGGTATATCAATATTATCAAAAAACATCAAATGGATTAAATATATTAATTGGATCATAACTTTGCTTTTTTTATTGCTACTTGTTTTTTGGAATTATAATGTGGATTTTTTTGATTATAATAATGATATTAATTATGCTAATTATGAAAAGTTTGAATTTGCAATATTACCAGATTCTGAAATAATAACTTTAAGGTTTGATGTATTGACAGTTACACTTGATATATCAATAGATGATAATTCTGATAAAATATATGGATATTATTATGGCTTAAAGGATTTGAATATAATTCAAAAAAGAGGGAAAATAAATTTTGAAAGTGATATATTTGGATCAAAAGGATATAAAATTTATTTGAAAATACCATCTAAATATATATATAAATTTTATATTGATAGCGGTGTTGCAAATGTTAATTTAAATGAAGAAGTAAATACTATAAAATATTTTCAGATAAATTCAGGTGTTAGTAGAATTGAAGGTGAAATAGGAATGTTTAAAGAAAAAGTATTTTTTGATATAGATAGTGGGGTAACTAAGTTTAATATGATATTACCAGGTAAAACAACGTATTTTTTAAAATATGATGCAGGAATAAAAAAGATTAATATTAGTAGTGATATGATTAAAGATAGCGAAGGTGATTTTCAAGGAAATATAGATGCCGGAGTATTAACCATTAATTTAAAAACAAATGATTTTGAAAAATTGGAAAAAGAGGTGAAATAAGATGAGAAAAAATAAAAATATTTTAGGTGGTATGTTTTTAATAATAATAGGGATATATTTAATATTTTCTAATATTTTTAATATAAATATTTCTTGGAATTATATCTGGCCTCTATTTATACTAATTCCTGGGATAAAATTTGAATATGATTATTTTAAATATAAAAAGAACCCGGGTATTTTGGTTCCAGGAGGAGTATTAACTACAATTGGAATCATATTTTTAATAAGTTCTTTTTTGGGGAATGAGGTATTGAATTTATTATGGCCAGGATTTGTTTTAGCACCAGCTGTTGGATTATTTCAAATGTATTTGGCAACTAAAAGAAAAAATCTTTTATTTCCATCTTTTTTATTAAGCGGTATATCTATTATATTTTTTATTGAAGAAATTTCAAATAGTGTAAGAGTATGGAATTATGCTGTTGGTATAGTTTTTATTCTTTTTGGTTTAATGTTTTTAAGAAAAAAGGGTGTGGATAATAATGGATAATGTAATAGAAATAAGGCATTTAAAGAAATATTATGGTAAAGTTAAAGCCGTTGATGATATTTCTTTTGCTGTAAGAAAAGGTGAAATTTTTGCATTTTTAGGGCCAAATGGTGCTGGTAAAACAACTACACTTGAGATAATAGAAGGATTAAGAAAAAAAGATTCAGGAGAAATAATTTTTTTTGAAAAATACACATCTCCTCAGGATTTTTATATTAAAGAACAAATAGGGGTTCAGTTGCAGAACAATGCTTTTTTTGATAATCTAACAGTGTATGAGACTTTGAAAATGTTTGGCGGTTTATATAAAAAATCAATTGAACCTATTGAATTAATTAATAAAATGTCCCTAAATGAAAAAAAGAATGCTAAAGTAAAAGAATTATCTGGAGGTCAAAAACAAAGGTTGGCAATTGCTGTAGCATTAGTGAATGATCCTGAAATCGTATTTTTAGATGAACCTACAACCGGGCTTGACCCTCAATCGAGAAGAAATATTTGGGATATAGTGTTGGAGTTAAAACATCAGGGTAAAACTATAGTTTTAACTACACACTATATGGAAGAAGCTGAATATTTAGCAGATAGTGTTCAAATAATAGATCATGGTAAGATAATCGCAAAAGGTACAGTTGATGAATTGATAAAATTATTAAATAAGGAATCGGTAATAGTGTTTAAAAGTGGGAATAATAAAATATTTGAAGAAAAATTTAATGGTGTTATTTTTGATGAAAAAGTAGAAATTAAAACAGATAATGTTGAAGATACTCTGTTTAATATAATGAGTTTTTCAAAAGATAAAGATATATATCTGGATGATATAGTTATAAGAAAACCAAACTTAGAAGATGTGTTT
Source organism: Marinitoga sp. 1155 (assembly GCF_001021175.1). Taxonomy (NCBI): domain Bacteria; kingdom Thermotogati; phylum Thermotogota; class Thermotogae; order Petrotogales; family Petrotogaceae; genus Marinitoga; species Marinitoga sp. 1155. The sequence continues at coordinate 8,923 of NZ_AZAX01000005.1, forward strand.
TTAAACCTTACAGGGCGAACTTTACGGGAATAAGGTGATAAAATGAAAAAGATATTAAAACTTGCATATTTCCAATTTAAAAATGATATGAGAGAATTTGACTCTTTTTTCTGGTCTTTTATTTTTCCACTTATTTTGTTTTTTATATTGGTTTCAATTTTTGGAAGTATGAAAAATACTGAAAATATAGATTTATCAAGTTTAAAGGTTGGGGTAGTTTATGAAAAAGAATTATCCGGATTTTCAAAAATAATAATAGAAAAAACATTTAATAATGTCCCATTTGAAAAAGAAATATATGAAAATGTGGATGCTGCAATTAAAAAATTGAAAAATAAAGAATTAAATGCTGTATTATATTTCCCGGCTAAATTTTCTTTAGATTTTAATACTTCATTAATGGGGTTAAAAAAGAAAGAATCCAATATTGATATATATTATGTGAAAGGGAGAAGTGATTCAAATATCACAAAAGACATATTAAAAACATTTTTTGAATATGTGAATATTGAAATATTAAAAAGAATCAATGAAACGAGTGCAAAAAAAATAAAGGAGATAAATATTAATAAAGTATCAATAACAACGTTAAAAAACGAGTTTTCCTATAAAGATTTTGTTTTTCCTGGAATATTGGTTTTATCAATTATGTCAGTGGGTTTTTTTAATATTCCCTTTAATATTTTATTTGCTCGTGAAAAAGGAATAAACAAAAGATTTTTAATCATTCCAATAAATGGGTTTTCTTATTTTTTTTCTTTGATTATAAGTAGTTTTTTAATGGTAGTAATATCAAGTGTATTTGTTATAATTGAAGCTATTATAATGAAAGTTTCAACTAAATTTTTTTCATTTGAGTTTTTAATATTTTATATATTTTCTATAATAATAATTTTCTCCCTCGGATTAATGTTTATAAGTATATCGAAGAAATTATCAACAGCAATGGCATTGATAAATATAATATTTCAAGTTTCCATGTTTTTAGGAGGATTATATTTTCCAGTTTTTAATGTTTCGTGGGCGATTAAATGGTTTGTGTATATTAATCCAATAACTTATTTAGTTGAAGGAATGCGAAGAATAGTGGGATTTAATTTAGCGCCTTTTCAAAATCATTGGGTTTATATAATACCAATGATTTGGGGGATATTTTCTATAGTAATATTTTCTGTAAATTATAAAAGGGTGATGGGATATGAATAAAATATTATGGCTTTCAAAATATATTACAAAAGAAGCATTGAGAAACAAAGCGGAGATTTTTTTTACATTGTTTTTTCCGTTAATATTTCTTATTATTTTTGGTTTTCTATTTAATGATGAAGATAATGAAAGTATGTTAAACATAGCTTTATATGCCGATAAAAATATAAATTATTATTCAGCTGAGTTGTCAAAAGTATATACAGTTAAAATTATAAATAATATAGAAACCATATCAAAAGACATAAAAAATGGCAATTATGATGTTGGTATAATTATAGAAAATGACCAAATAACCTTATATTATGATAACGCAAATATGAATAACTCATCAATTTTAAGAAGTTTGGAACTTGATTTGAAAAAGATAGTAATGAAAAAGAAAGAAACTTTTTTTGAATATTTAAAAATTAATGAGATAAATGTTTATCCAACAAAAATTCAAAGTAAGTATATTGATTTTTTACTTACTGGAGTAATTGCAATTTCTATTTTATCAAACGGGATGTTTTCTATGATAACTGTTTTTGGTAGATATAAAAAATTAAATATTTTAAAAAGGTTTATATTAATTCCCATAAAATCATATGTATTTACTGTGGGAATAGTTCTTACAAGGGTAATAATTAGTTTTATATCATTGATTTTTCTTATAATAACAGGTATGATTATATTTAAGTCAAATATAGAAATAAACTGGATATTATATTTATTACTGTCATTTACAAGTACAATTGGTATGATGGGGCTTGGATTGGTATTTTTATTTGTATTTAAGAAAAGTGAAACTGCGCAAAATGTAGCATCGATATTTTTTACAATAATGATGTTTTTTTCTGGGGTTTATTTTCCAATAGAATTTTTACCAAAAACATTTCAAATAATTTCTAATTTTTTACCGATAAAATATATTGTTGATTCACTAAGATATGTAGCAGGTATAGATATTATGAATATATATTATTTTATATTTTTAAATGTAATAATGTTTGTATCAGGTACGTTTTTATTAATACTTGCATCAAAAGCATTTTTAACTCCAGAAAAATAAAAATTCACAAACTATATTATTAAAAGAAAAACAATAAGTGTATAATAAATGTATAATATGTAATTTGGAGGGAATTTTTGTGATTAATTATGAAGATGATTTAAAATATGATGTTATTGTGGTAGGAGCTGGACATGCTGGAATTGAAGCAGCGCATATTTCTGCAAAAATGGGTATGAAAACATTATTGCTTACTATAAACTTAGATAATGTTGGATGGGCGCCGTGTAATCCTGCAATAGGAGGGCCGGCAAAGGGGATCGTTACACGCGAAATAGACGTGTTAGGTGGGATTCAGGCTAAAGTTACAGATGAAAATATGATAAATATTAGAATGTTAAATACTAAAAAAGGACCTGCAGTAAGAGCATTGAGAGCTCAAATAGATAAATATGATTATTCTCAGCATATGAAAGAAATTTTACATTCTACACCAAACTTATTATTGAGATATGGTCTTGTTAAAGACCTGATTATAGAAAAAGGAAAAATAAAAGGCGTAATTACTGAATTAGGAGCGAAGTATGAAGCAAGGGCAGTTGTTTTAACTACTGGGACTTTTTTAAGAGGAAAAATTTTTGTAGGAAGAAGTGTATTTGAATCTGGAAGAATGGGAGATTTTCCAGCAAATGGATTAAGCAAATCTCTTTTGAAAAATGGTATTAAATTGGGAAGATTTAAAACTGGAACACCTGCAAGAATTCTAAAAGAAAGTATAGATTTTTCTAAAATGGAACGACAAGATACCTCTGATGAACCATTAGCTTTTTCGTATTTTTCTCAGCCTAAAGTGTTAAATAAAGAATATCCTTGTTGGCTTACAAGAACTACTAAAAAAACACATGATATAATAAAAAAATATTTGATGTTTTCGCCATTATATGGTGATATAAAATTAATAGAAAGTGTTGGGCCAAGATATTGTCCATCAATAGAAGATAAGGTGGTTAAATTTAATAAAGATTCTCATCAACTGTTTATAGAACCTGAAGGAAGAAGAACAAAAGAGTATTATATTAATGGATTAAGCACTAGTTTACCATATGAAGCACAAATTCAAATGGTGAGAAGTGTTCCAGGATTGGAAAATGCAGTTATAGTTAGACCAGCATATGCAGTTGAATATGATTTTGCTTATCCAGATCAACTTCAACACACTCTGGAATCAAGTATAATAGAAGGGTTGTACTTTGCGGGGCAAATTAATGGAACAAGTGGTTATGAAGAGGCTGCAGGTCAGGGATTAATTGCTGGAATAAATGCAGCATTGAAAATTAGAGGAGAAAAACCATTTATTTTATCACGAGCAGAATCGTATATTGGAGTATTAATAGATGATTTAATTATAAAAGGTACAAATGAGCCATATAGATTATTAACATCAAGAGCTGAATTTAGATTACTCTTAAGGCATGATAATGCGCATATAAGATTAGCTAAGTATGGTTATAAATATGGATTGATTCCTAAAGAATTTTATGAAAAGGTTATAAACTTGGAAAAGAAAGTCCAGGAAGAAATTGAAAGATTGAAAACAGTTAAGATAAAACCTAATAATAGGATTAACGATATTTTAGTAAAAAGTGGGACAACACCTATAAAAAGTGGGATGAATTTATATGAATTATTAAAAAGGCCACAGGTGTTATATGTAAACATAAGAGAATTTGACAATAATCCAATTTCAGATATAGAACTTTTAGAACAGGTTGAAATAGCAATAAAATACGGTGGTTATATAAAAAGAATGATGGAAGATGTGGAAAGAATGAAAAAACTTGAAAATGAAAAAATTCCTGAAAATATAGATTATAAAGAAATTCCTAATCTGGCTTACGAAGCGGTTGAAAAGTTAAGTAAAGTTAAACCGAAATCAATAGGTCAAGCAATGAGAATCCCGGGAATTACACCAGCGGATATAATGAACTTAACCATTTATTTAAAAACAAAATGAGCACTATGCTCATTTTGTTTTTAATATAGTAATTATTTTTATAATTCTTTAATTGTTGGATTCAATATTTTTATTAATAATTTTTTTAATAGTTATTTTATTTTTTATGAAAATATCAATTAAATCAGGATCAAACCTTTTTCCAGAATCTGATTTAATAATTTCAACAGCTTCTTCAAATGAATATGCATTTCTATATACTTTTTTTGACATTAAAGCTATTAAAGTATCAACAATAGCAACAATTCTTCCTTCTATTGGTATTTCGTCTTTTGAAAGGCCATAAGGATAACCTGAACCATCCCAATTTTCATGATGTGAAATAATAATTTTCCCAGCATTTGAAAATGGAAATATATTTATATTATTTAATAAAATTAGACCAAATTTTGTATGTTTTTTGATTATTTTCCACTCATTTTCATTAAGTGGTCCTTTTTTTAGTAAAATGTTTTCAGGAATAAATATTTTTCCCAAATCATGAATTTTAGCTCCATAATATAAACCTTTTAGTTTTAATTCATCTAATTCTATTTGTTTTCCAAGAAATAAAGAAATATCTCCCAGCAGATAATTATGAATATGATTGTATTCTTTTGATTCGGACATTATTCCAATAATATTAAAAAGGTTTTCTAGTTGGGAGTAATAATTATTTTTAATATTATTTATTTCAAGAACCTTAATATTTAACTTCGTTGCCAGATTGTTTAGGTTTTGTCTTAATAATTCAGATTCAAAAGGTAGTTCTGCAATTAGTTTATTTATGGACAATTCAAAATTCCTTCTATCATATTCTTCATAAATGAATTTTTTAAAAGAAGAAAGAAAAGTTATAATTGCAAAATTTTCTTTTTCTATTCTTTCTAATTTATTTTTTAAAATTTTATTTTCTGATATAGTTGTTTGTAAAGGGATTTTTAATGAATTTATTATATAAAAAAAAGAATTAAAAAGTTCATCGAATTCAGGAATAGATGTTTCTGTTGTTTTGAAGTAATCCTTTTTTTTAATAACGGAATTTAAGTTTAAGTTTTTTATAATATCTTTATTTATATTAAATCTTGACATTATAAATTTAAAAAGAAAGAAGTGATAGATAAAAACAATTATTATTGATATAATAAAAGAATAAAAAAAAGATTTAAAATAATTTAAAGGAAAATCAAAAATACCAGGTTTAAAAAATGTATAAATCTTTAAAAGTGGTTTATTTCCAAAATAAAAAAAATCAAAATAACTCATATAAAATTTTTTAATTTTGAAAGTATCTTTAATAAAATGAATATTTTTATATTTTTCATAATAGCTTTCATTACCATAAATGAAATTTCCAGAAAGATCTGTAATATAAAATTTGAAATCTAAATTTAATTTTGAAAAATGCGTGTCAAAAAAAGTATCCAATTGAAATTTTAAATTTTTAAAATCATCTTTGTTTCTTATTTTTAAATAAATACTATTATTTTTAATTCCATAAACATAAACATTTAAATCAAAAATATTTTTTACAAATTCACTGTTTTCAAAAGGAATTATTTGTGTTTTTAAAACAAAAGGAGGTTTTATTTCTGATGAATAATAATTTATTATTGTATGTTCGAAGTCATTTACTATAACATCATTTATAACTTCGATTGTTAATTTTATATTTTCATAAAATTTATCTATTTGCTCATTTTGTTTCAAAAAAGATGATATGATAATAAATGAAAGAGAAAAAGATAGCAAAATAACACTCATTGTTATTAATGTTATTTTATGCATAGATAAATTTTTCATTTAATACACCCTCTTTATTAGTTTCGTAAATATTATATCATAGAAAGGAGAAATAAGTATGTTTTTTTACGAATTGTTTGTAAGATCTTTTTATGATTCAAATAATGACGGAATAGGTGATATAAAAGGAATCACTAAAAAACTTGATTATTTAAAAAAGTTAGGTGTAGAAGGAATTTGGTTGTTGCCTATTATGCAATCGTCTGCATTTCATGGATATACTGTAATTGACTTCTATTCAATTAATCCGTCATATGGCACATTGGAAGATTTTAAAGAATTGGTGAAAGAAGCACATAAAAAAGATATTAAAATAGTTTTAGATATTCCAATAAATCATACGTCTGTTAAGTGTGAGTGGTTCCAAAAAGCTATAAATGGAGATGAAAGATATAAAAATTATTATATTTGGGCAAATGAAAAAACAGATTTAAACGAGAAAAGGCATTGGGATGATAGTAACATATGGTTTAAATATAGAGATAAGTATTTTTATGGATTATTTGGTTCATCCTCTCCAGACTTAAATTTTGAGAATAAAGAATTATGGAAAGAGATGAAAGCAGTTTTTAAATATTGGCTTGATTTAGGTGTGGATGGATTTAGATTGGATGCGGCTAAACATATTTTTGATTATGATATAAAAAATATGAAATTTAAATATCAACATGAAAAAAACATAAGATTTTGGAAAGAAATGGTAACATACATAAAAAATTTAAAACACGATGCAATTATCATCAGTGAAATCTGGGATTCTCCCGATATTGTAAAAAAATATCATGGTATTTTTGATGTGGAATTTAATTTTCCATTATCTTATTATATAAAGGATTCTCTTAAATATCATGATCCCAAAATATTGATTGAAGGAATAAAAGAAACATTAAGTCATTATATAACAGGGGATATTGAATCTATATCTGGTAATTTTTTTACAAATCATGATATGGAAAGGTTAATTTCAACATTATATGATAATTCTAATATGGCTAAGATGGCATTTAATATTCTATTTACGCTACCTGGTTATCCTTTTGTTTTTTATGGAGAAGAATTGGGTATGAGAGGAGAAATAATCGATGTAAATTATACAGAGGATTCTCAGGAACCGATGCAATGGTATGAGTCTGGTTTTGGTCCAGGGCAGACAGAATGGAAGGGTTGTAAATTTAATAAACCATATTCTTTTGTTTCGGTAGAAGAACAGGAAAAGGATAAAAATTCGTTGTTAATTCATGTCAAAAAGTTGACAGAATTTAGAAGTAAAAATAAATGGATTGAAAATGCATTAATATCTAATCTAAAAAATGATAGGTTTATAATAAAATATGAATTGAAAAATAATGAAAAAAACATATTAATTTATCATAATGTTAAACCACAAATAGTAAAAATAAACTTAGAAGTGTATAATTCATATAGTGTATTTGGTTCTGCAACTGTAAAAAACAATATAGCTTATTTAAATGGATACTCAACATTGATTTTGGAAAAATAAATTATGGAGGTGATACTTATAAAAAAGTATCTAATATTAGTTGTTGTTTTATTGACAGCTTTTGTATTTGGTGAAGTGAAAAATTATAATTTAACAAATGAAACGAATTTAAAACTATTTTTAGTGGATTTTATGAATCGTGAATACAAATTAACTACTGGAAAGGATTTAAAATCTGAAAGGAAAATATTACTGGCAGATGGTATTTTAATGGCATCAAAGGAATTTAATATTTCTCCAATACTTATTGCATCGATTATCGATATCGAAACAAGTTTTAGAAATGTTATAGGTAAGTATGGTGAAATAGGTTATATGCAGATTAGACCAGAAACAGCCAAATATATAATAGAAATGTATAAAGAAACATTTGAGAAATATAAATATTATAATCTGGATTTGAAATGGATTAAACAAAGATTATTATATGATCCAAAGTATAATATACTTGTTGGAACTGCATATCTTGATTATTTAAAAGAATTACATGGAGATATTACACATGCTATTAGCTGGTATAATGGTGGTGGAAATTCATATTATTTAGATAAAGTTGTATTTAAAATAGCTCAAATAACAATAGAATATCCAATAATCTAAAATATTCAAACGTAATCTAAAAGGAATCGCTATGCGATTCCTTTTAGATTTATATTATAAGCAAATTTATATATAAACCATTTTCACCTATTTTTGAAAGAAACGTTTTTCAACTATAATCACGTCTAGGGATATATTATGTTTTTTATGTTATAATTACAGAGTATTGAAGAGCACAAAAAATCCAAGTGTAATTTTGAAAGGAGGAGATATTATCGATAATTTATTAGCAAATGATTTAAAGGAAATAATAAATTACTCAGTTGAATCTGTTTTGCCTGAAAATGCTGTGAAAAATAATATAAAAAAGTTAAATATTGGAAATAAAATATTTTTAATCTCGATTGGAAAAGCAGCGTGGAGAATGGCAAAAGCGGCAAAAGAAGAATTGGGAAATAAAATAGAAAAAGGAATAGTTATAACAAAGTATAAGCATAGTATGGGAAATATTGACAATATAGAAATATACGAAGCGGGACATCCTATCCCAGATAATAATTCGATAAAAGCTACAAAAAGAGCTATAGAAATGATAAAAAATTTAGATAATAATTATGAAATATTATTTTTGATATCTGGTGGTGGATCAGCTTTGTTTGAACTTCCTGAAGAAAATATAAATCTTGAGGATATTCAAAAAATGACAGAAAAGTTATTAAAATCTGGAGCAAGTATAGTTGAAATCAATGCAATAAGAAAAAGGATGTCAATGGTAAAGGGAGGGAAATTTGCATCTTTGATATCACCAAAAAAAGTATATGCATTAGTGTTGTCAGATGTATTGGGAAATAAGATTGATAGCATAGCTTCTGGCCCCGCTTATATTGATGAAACAACTACAGAGGATATTTTTAAAATATTAAAAAAATACAATATAGTAGTAAATGATAAAATTAAAAAAGCCCTTATAAAAGAAACGCCGAAGAAAATAGACAATACAGAACATATTATAATTGGTAGTGTAAATGTAGCCTGTAATTCAGCAATAAAAAAAGCAAAAGATATAGGATACAATACTTTATTATTAACAACTACATTAAATTGCGAAGCTAAGGAAGCTGGGAAGCTTTTTGCATCAATAGCTAAAGAAATTATTGATTCAAATGAACCAGTAAAACCACCATGTGCGATTATCGCTGGCGGGGAAACAGTTGTAACTGTAAAAGGGAATGGATTAGGAGGAAGAAATCAAGAATTGTCGTATTCATTTGCTCTGGAAATAGAAGGAAAAAGAAATATTATATTTGCATCAATTGGAACAGATGGAACAGATGGTCCAACTGATGCCGCTGGCGGAATTGTTAACGGAAATACGATAAAGAAAATTAAAGAAAAAGGATTAGATCCTCTAATTTTTCTTGAAAATAATGATACATATAATGGGTTAAATGAAGCTAATTCATTGTTAAAACTTGGTCCAACAGGGACAAATGTAAATGATATAATGATTTTATTAATAAAATAAGCCTTGCTTTTGCAAGGCTTATTTATCTATTTTTTCTCCCATTTGAAATATATTCCAGCTAAAGGAGGTAAGGTTAAATTTATAGAATATTCTCTATTATGAAAAGGGATTTTTTCAGCATAAACTCCACCTTGATTTCCTACATTGCTTCCCCAGTAGATTTCAGAATCTGTATTTAGTATTTCTTTATAAAAACCATCTCTTGGAACACCTATGCGATAATTATATCTTATAACTGGAGTGAAATTGAATATGGCAAGTATCATTTCTTCATGATTTTTTCCTTTTCTTATAAAGGAAATGACACTATTTTCTTTGTCGTTATAATCTATCCATTCGAATCCATCTGGTGAATGGTCTAATTCATATAATGCTAGATTATTTTGATATAAGTTATTTAAATCGGTTACTAATTGAAGTAATTTTTTATGTGAATCAAATTCCAATAAATTCCAATCTAAAGATTTTTTGCAATTCCATTCATTAAATTGTCCGATATCATTTCCCATAAATAATAATTTTTTCCCTGGATGGGCAAACATATAAGAATAAAACAGTCTTAAATTAGCAAATTTTTGCCAGTAATCGCCAGGCATTTTATTTATCATAGAACCTTTTTCATGGACTACCTCGTCATGTGATAATACAAGAATGTAATTTTCTGCATAAGCATATACCATGGAAAAAGTAAGATCATTATGATGGTATTTTCTATATAAAGGGTCCTTACTTATATATCTTAAAGAATCGTTCATCCATCCCATATTCCATTTCATTGAAAAACCAAGACCACTAAAATCAACGGGTTTTGTTACTCCGGGCCATGCTGTGGATTCTTCGGCTATAGTTAAAATTCCCGGGAAATATTGATGTGTAATAGTATTGAAATATTTTATGAATTCTATTGCTTCAAGATTTTCTCTTCCACCATATCTGTTAGGAACCCATTCGCCATCTTTCCTGCTAAAATCTAAATATAGCATTGAAGCAACAGCATCAACTCTTAAACCATCAATATGAAATTTATCCAGCCAGTATAATGCATTTGAAATTAAAAAGTTTTTTACTTCATTTCTGCCATAATTAAAAATATATGTTCCCCAATCAGGGTGTTCCCCAAGTCTTGGATCCATATGTTCATAAAGTGCTGTTCCATCAAATTTTCCGAGTCCGTGAATATCTTTTGGAAAATGCCCGGGAACCCAATCAAGAATAACTCCTATATTATTTTGATGCATATAATCTATAAAATACATAAAATCTTCAGGTTTTCCATGTCTGCTGGTAGGAGAAAAATATCCAGTTACCTGATATCCCCATGATTCATCTAAAGGGTGTTCTAAAACAGGTAAAATTTCAATATGAGTATAATTATGCTTTTTAACATATTCTGCTAATTCATGTGCTAATTCTCTATAATTTAGAAAATCATCTTCATTTTTCTTTTTCCATGACCCAAGATGTACTTCATATATAGAAATAGGTTGTTCAAACCAATTTGTTTTTCTTCGTCTTTCCAACCAGGCTTTATCTTTCCATTCATGCTTTTTGTGAAAATCATAAACGATAGAAGCATTTTTTGGTCTCATTTCAGTATAAAAAGCATAAGGGTCTGATTTTAAAAGTATATTATTGTCTTTTGTCTTTATTTCAAATTTATATATATCCCCTTCCTGAACTAAAGGGATAAATATTTCCCATACGCCGGATGATCCCAGGACTCTCATCTGATGAACTCTACCATCCCAATTATTGAAATTGCCAACCACACTAACTCTTTTAGCATTTGGGGCCCATACGGCAAAATAAGTACCTTTTGTCCCGTCAATTTTCATAGGATGAGCACCCAGTTTTTCATAAATTTTGTGATTATTTCCTTCATTAAAAAGATATAAATCATAGTCTGAAATAATTGGTAAGAAACTGTATGGATCTCTTGAACGCCATACATTATCATTATTATCCTTATATTCAAATTCATATTTGAAAAAAGTTTTTCTTTTTAAAACCTTTTCAAATAACCCATCAGGATGAATCTTTTCCATTTTGTATCTTCTTTTAGTTTTTGTATTTAGGTTTATTATTTCAATTGATTTAGCAAAAGGATGAAAAGTTCTAATAACCATTTCCTTTTCATTTAATTTGTGTATTCCCAATATTGAAAATGGATCGTGATGTTCAGCATTTACTATTTTTAATATTTCTTCATTTAACATTGTTCCCATGTCATAACCACCCCCGCCTTATTTTTGTATAAAAAAAGGAGATTTTTAAACTTTATCGCTTTTATTTAATTATAACACAAAATTTTTATCTGTCAAGAGGAATAAAAAAGGTAGAAGTTTAAATTATTCTCAAATTAAAAATGGTTCTTTCTAAAAATACTTGAAAAATTTTATTGAAACATTTATTATAATTTTGGTTTGATTAAAATAATTTGTTATTAATTGGTTTTATCAAGTGAAATTAGACAGAATATTAAAAAGCAGAAGCATTAGCTTCTGCTTTTTAAGTAATCCTTTAATTTTTTAATATCTTCTGAATTTAATTTTTTTATATCTCCAGGATTTTTAACCTCGCTAATATTCCATGGACCAAATTTAATTCTTTTTAATTTAATTACATTATATCCCAGAGCTTTAAACATTAATCTAATTTGCCTTTTTTTACCTTCATGTATGCTTAAAGTTATTTCTGAATATTTACCTTTTTTTTGAACCTTTTCAATAGTTGCTGGTTGAGTTTTATAGCCACCTTCAATTAAAATTCCATTTTCTAGAATTTTTAAATCCTTTTCTTTTATGTGTTTGTTTATTAAAACTTTATATGTTTTATAAATTTTTCTTTTTGGATGAAGAAGTAAGTTAGCAAGGTCTCCATCATTTGTGAGTAACATTAATCCAGAGGTATTATAATCCAATCTTCCTACATGAAAAACCTTTTCTTTAATTTTATTTTTTATTAAATCGGTTATTGTTTTTCTTCCTCTATCATCCTTCAATGCTGATAAATATCCAACTGGTTTATGAATTAAATAATAAACATAATTTTCCGCTTCTTCAATTTTATCTTTGACATGAATTTTTTTGTTATTTATTTCAATAATATCCTCTTCTACAACTTTGAACCATGGTTCTCGTATTATTTCACCATTTACTTTAACTTTTCCAGATATAATTAAATTTCCAATTTCTCTTCTTGAGCCTTCACCTATTTTTTGAAGAAACGTTTGAAGTTTTATCAATTTTAGCACCTCTTAATTTATTTATAGTTTTTTCTGGTAATAATTCAAAAAACATTTCAGAAAGAGCGTATAAATATCTATTTTTCGCATTTTCTTTTCTTTTTTTTATAATTAATCCCATTTCTAAAAGCTTTTTTATTTGATGATATGATGATTTTCCTCTTGATTTTTCTATTTCTGTAGTTGAGGAAGGACCATTTAACAATAATATTGCCAATATTTCAAATTGTGATTCAGTAAGAGAAAAAACTCTTGGTTTTGGATTCAATATACTTTTTATTTCATTTTTTATTGTAAATCTATATTTACCCTCAAAATTTTCTAATTCTATACCATGTATTTCGGAATTATAATGTTCCCATATATCAATAAGTATAGAATTAATTTTTTCTTCTGGTTCATTTAATTTTTCAGATATTTCCTTTGAACTAAATCCAGAAGGTTTTGAAAAAAGCATTGCTTCAATTATTGGTATAAGGTGTTTATTTTTCATTTACAGACACCTCTTCTGTATTTTTTATAAATTCATAATTATCCGTTATATAATGTAATCCATTTCTAACCAGCATTAAAGAGGCAAGAAAATATACAATAAATCGTAAGCGTTCATGATTTGCGATTACATATAGTTCCTTTATTGTGAATCTATCTTTGTTTTTTAACTCTTCTACGGCTTCTTCAACAGTAAAACTCTCTTTTAATATTTCCAATTTTTGTTGTATTTGTAGATAATCATACATATATAATTCCAATTGTTTATGGATTTTATCTTTATCAAAACGTGAAGTTTTGATTTTTACTGATTTTTTCGTTGTATTTTTTCCAAAATCTTTTTGTAAAATTTGCATAGTTTCTTTTATTTTTTCATAATCTTCAATTATATTGTATAAAGTATTTCTTTCTCGTGTGAATTCTTTGTTTTCATCAGAACGTGGAAGTAGTTCTTTTGATTTTAATAAAGTAAGATAAGATGCTATTCTCAGAAATTCGCCGATATCATCAAGATTATCATAATTTTTTTCAATATATTCATTGAATATACTGGCTATTTTTGATACAGATAATAATCTTACAGGGATTTTTTTATCTTTAATCAGTTGAACAAGCGTTTCAAAAGGACCTGAAAATATATCTAATTCAATGTTTAAATCGGAAAACATTTAAATCACCACCTGAGATTCATAGCCTCCCGCACTTCGGCAAGCGTTTTTTGGGCAATATTTGAAGCTTTTTTATTTCCTTCATGTATAACGTTTAAAACATCTTTATCTGATATTTTACTATATTTTTCCCATATAGGTTTTAATCTTTCTTCCATATTTTTTAGTAGTAATTTTTTACATTGAACACAACCAATATCGGCGGTTTTACAACCATTTGCTACCCAATTTAATTCTTGATTTTTATGCGTAAAAGCTTTATGATAATCCCATACTGGACATTTTTCTGGATTTCCAGGATCAGTTCTTCTCATTCTCGCTGGATCTGTCATCATTGGCATAATTTTCTTTTTTAAACTTTCTGAATTTTCATCTATCATTATAATATTCCCATAACTTTTTGACATTTTCCTTCCATCTGTTCCAGGAAGTTTAGGAATCCTTGTAACAAGTGGTTTTGGTTCCGGGAATATTTCTTTGTATAGATTATTAAATCGTCTTGCAATTTCACGGCTTAATTCAATGTGATATACCTGGTCTTCGCCTACAGGGACACCAGTTGCTTTATAAATCAGAATATCTGCAGTTTGTAATACAGGATAAGTTAAAAATCCTGCAGTTGAAAGATCTCTGTTTTCTAAATTTTCTTTTAAATCTTTGTATGTAGGAATTCTTTCCAATCTACTTACAGAAACTAACATATTAAATAATAAATATAGTTCAGCATGTTCTTTAATTGCAGATTGAACAAAAATAACAGACTTTTCTGGATCTATACCTGCAGCTAAATATCCTCTAACTATATCAAGTGTTGATTGATATATAATGTGACTCTCTTCTTTATGAGTAGTTAAAGCGTGCCAGTCAGCAACGAAAAAGAATGTTTCATTACCCTCATCCTGTAATTTTTTCCAATCTTCCAAAACTAACACATGTCCAAGATGCAATTTTCCAGTTGCACGCATACCACTTAATATTCTCATACAACTCCTCCTTTTTCATGAATACTCCTTTAATTTTACCACATTTTGTGGTATTATATAATAAGAAAATATAAAAATTCAAGGAGGAATTTAAATGGCGGAAGGACAACAAAAGAGGAACTCATCTAATTTTATTATTTTTGCTTTAATATTTATAGTTGGTATAGGTATTTTTAATTATTTTATGGCTAAAAATGCAAGGATAGATTTTGATATAATTAACAATGATAATTATTATTACATTCAGGATAATGGAAATGTTATTATGTTATCAAAAGTAACGGTTCAGGCTAAAGATGAAAAATCATATAATAAGTTATTAGAAAGTTATAAAAAACCAGATTCTGAAAAAAGAAAGGTATATGAAGATTTCATTTCTAATTTGACCAAAAAAACTGGAAGAATGTTTGAATTAATCAGTGTTCAATCAACAGTATCGGTTAGTGATGGTTATAAAATTAATGTTATAGAAAAATCTGAAATTAAAGGATTTATTCAAAAAAAAGGTAATAATGAATATGAATTTTCTTTAGATGATCAGAAAATAAATTTAAATAGTGCAACATTATATATATATAAACCGGAAAATTGGGATTTTATCAAAGTTATACCAAATCCAACAGAAATTACGGAAAATTACTTATTATGGAAAAATACAGGTGAAATAGAATTTCCTGAAGTGACATTAGAAAGGAAGTAAATATGGTAACATTAATAATTTTTATTTGGTTAATAATTTTATCAGTCGTTTCTTTGATAAATTTATCGTTAATAATATCGTTATGGAGAAAATTTAATAATTTTTCTATTTCGATTGATTCATCAATTGAAGATCAATCCAATACTTTATTGGCAAGGTTTCAAAAAATAACTTCTTCGAGGTTACGAGCACTTGATAATAAAATAGAAATATTGGATCAGTTGATAAAAGATGCAGATGAAGCTTATATGAAATCATTTTCCATGCTTACAGATCTGGAAAAAAAGAATGATGAATTGATGAGAGTTAAAACTGTAGAAAGAATAAAAAAGGAAAAATCACATTTTTCGAGTTTGGATTCTAAAAAAGTAGAAATGCCAGATATTGAAGATAAAAAAAGAGTCAACAATGAATATTATAATCTTCAAAATACATTTAGAGAATCTTATACAGCACAAACAGATCAAATAGAAGAAAATATTGGAAACCGACAAAATGAAGAAATGTTGATAAAACAATTAGCCAAGAATAAGGAATTGAAAGAAAACTCATTAAAAGATAAAATTATAGAATATTATAATAGGGGAATGAGTATAAATGAAATAGCCAAAATGTTGGATAAAGGTTCTGGAGAGGTAAAATTAATAATAGATTTATACAATAGAAATACGTTGTAATAAAAAGAAATAAAAACAACAGACGTTTTGCGTCAGCACATAGTATTAATTATTTTAATAATAAAGTAAGAAATTATATATAAAGAATATAAAAAGAAATAAAAACAAGTGACGCTTGCGTCACTTGTTTTTAAAGGCTATAGTATAAATTTCTCTAATATCTTTTTCTTCTAATTTTTTTAATTTTCCCATAGGCGCCATTTGAACAGCATTTTTAACAAGTGTTTCAATATCCTCTTCTTTTGCACCTATCTCTTTTAATGATATTGGTTGGCCTATTTTTTTATACCATTCTTTTAATGCTTGAATACCTAAATTAGCATCTATAGCAGCATTTCCTGTGTCAATATTGAATATTTCATTAGCAAACCTATCAAATATTTCTAAGTTGTCATTTTTTACATATTCTAACCATGCAGGGAAAATAATTGCCAATCCTTCTCCATGGGCTATATCAAAAATAGCAGAGACAGAATGTTCAAGTGCATGACTTGCCCAATCACCACCTGATGAACCTGCATTTAAAAGACCATTTAATGCTAAAGTTGCACTCCAGGCAAGATTTGAACGAGCATTATAGTCTTTAGGATTTTCTAATAAAATTTCTGTGTTTTTTATTACAGTTCTAATAATTCCTTCTGCAATTTGATGTTGTATTTCTGTTCCAGAAGTTCCATCGAAATAATATTCCATAACATGACTAATTGCATCAACAGCACCATTAATAGTTTGTTTTTCTGGTAGGGAATATTGTGCTGTTGGATCTATAATGGATACTTTTGGATATAACTCTTTAGAATGAGTTGCCCATTTTTGTTTTGTCTCTTCCTTTGTTATAACTGAATTCCCGTTCATTTCAGAACCAGTAGCTGATAATGTTAAAACGCTAAATAAAGGCAAAGCTTTTTTTATGATATATTTCTTTGAATATGCATCCCATATATCACCATCATAATAAAAGCCACCAGCTATAGCTTTTGCAGAATCTATTACACTACCACCACCAACTGCAAGTATTCCATCAACATTGTGTTCTTTTGCGAATTTTATACCTTCATATACCTTAGATAATCTTGGATTAGGCTTTACTCCAGAAACTTCAATCCATTCAATATTATATTCTTTTAAAGAATTTATAACCTGATCATAAACACCGTTTCTTTTTATTGAGCCGCTTCCATAATGCAATAAAATTTTATTGAGACCAAATTTTTTAATTTCCTCGCCAATTTTGCTTATAGTATTTTCTCCAAAAATTATTTTTGTAGGATTATAAAAAACAAAATTTTTCATACAATCACCTCCATGTTTTATTCGTATAACTAATTATATTATATCACAAAATTTTATAATTTCTACATTTTTTGTAAGAAATAAAACGTTGGAGTTTGTAGAAATATAGCTGATAGTATTTACCTTTTTGATAGTCTAATCATTTAATATTATTCTAAAATCCCATTTTTTTTCTTCAAAAGGCTGAAAAGTGAGAATTTTTTGGTATTTTTTTGCAATTTCTAGAGAATCATAAAAACCATTAGATGGTTCTAAAGCACAATTAAATTGATTTTTGAAACCACCTTCATTTTTCCATATACCTAAATAGGGAATTTCGGGGAATTCTATAGTATATAATAATTTGTTGTTATTTAGAGTTAAACCAGCAGATGTAACTTTATCTATTAAATAGAATTTTTCAGTATTTTTAGAGCTTTTTGGTAAAAATTTATTTAATCTATAATTATTGTATTCAGGGTAAGAACATATGTTTTCCACGTTACCAAGAAATTTGCTTTTATGTACATTTATAACTTTTTTAACGTTTAATATTATTTCGCTATTTTCATCGATAGCGATTAAACCGTGAAATGTCCAAAATCCTCTAAATATATTATTAGATAAATTTTTTACAGAATAAGCCAAAAAAATTTTATTTTTTTCTAAGTGGATTGTTCGTTTGAAAATATAATTAAATTTGGGGCTTATTACTTCACAATGAATATTATTATTTTTTTTATAACAGTTCCATGGAATAGACCATAATTCTCCATGATCTGGTAAAATTTCGCCGAAATATTCTTCAAATGGATATTTCCCTTTATCTACGTTTGGAAACATTTCATCGATTCCTGAAGTATCATAATTTTCAAAAGGATCTCCGTATTTAGGTAATTTATATTCAGTAGTTCTAAATAAAACTTCAAAACTCTGTGGTTTATAAAAAATAGAAGCAATTTTAGCTCCTAAATCAGGAAATAGTTTCAAACTAATAAAATTGTTTTCTAAACAGATAATCCTCACGATATCATCTCCGAAATTGAATAAAAGCGATGCTTTACGCATCGCTTTTATTATTTTTTATTTGCTTTTGCTGCAATATTTAAAGACCATGCTAAACCACCAAATAATACAACTCCAGCAAAAATCATAAAGAATATAGCGCTTCCAGACATATTTTAGCCCCCTTATTCTTCTTCAATAGTAATTTTCGTTACTTTTTCACTATATTTATCATCTTTTGAAGGTAATTTTGAGAATATAAATGCTATTATTGGTACAATTAGGAAAATAATAAAGCCAACAGTTAGTGCCCATGATTCATAACCACCATATGGATTCTTAATTTCATCTGCTATATTTAACCCTAATATAGCAATTAATACAATAGGGATAATGTATTTTAAAGAAATATCAAACCATTTGCCAATTTTTATTTCAGATACTGAATTTATATATTCTCTCAGATTTTCTGCTCCTAATACCCAACCAATAATGATGGATTCTAAAATACCAACAACCAATAATGCGTATGTACCCATGAAATGATCTATAATATCTAACCAATACAAACCACCCTGAGTTGCAAATAAAAGACCAAAAATAAAGCCCAATATTGAGAATCCAATTAAAAATGATTTTTTATTAACTTTGAATTTATCTCCAGCAGCAGCTTCTATAGCTTCTACTAAAGAGAAGGCAGAATCAATTCCTAATGTTAATAACATTATGAAGAAAGCTAAACCTATAATCGATTGAACTATAACTCCACCGGGAATCAATGATATTGCCTGTGGATAAACAACAAATGCCAACCCAACTCCACCACTAACAACTTTGTCTACAGGTACGCTCATTTGTTGAGCCATATAACCTAAAACAGAGAATACAGCGATACCGGCTAAAAATGATGTAGCAGAATTACCAAGGGCAGTAATAATAGCATTATTTGCAACATCATTCTTTTTATCATTGTAACTTCCGTATGCTATCATAATACCAAATGCAACACTTAATGAGAAGAAAATTTGCCCAAAAGCATTAGCCCAAACTCTTGGATCGCCTAATTTTGAAAAGTTTGGTTCAAATAAGAAATTTAAACCTGTAGCTGCTCCTGGTAATGTAACGCCTCTAATTCCTAAAAGTAATAATAAAATTACTGGTAATGGAACTGTCCACATAACTGTTTTTCCAACAGATTCTGTACCTTTTCTTAATATTAAATATATCCATAACCATGAAATAAGAAGTCCGATAACAATAGGCCATCTCAATCCGCCGAGTTGCCCTGGGCCATCGGTTAATTTTAAGAAATCACCAAAGAAAAACCCCTTTGGATCATCTTTCCACGCAGTTCCTAATGAAAAATATAAATAGTTAAATATCCATGCCATAATTACATTATAATAAAAAGTAATTATAGCTCCAGTAATTACAGCCCACCAACCAATTGCTTCAGCACCTTTAGTTATTTTCCCTAAAGCCTTTGGAGCACTACTTTGAAGACCCTGACCTATTCCAAATTCAGCCATCAAAATTGGAATACCGGCTAAAAATAAAGCAACGAAATATGGAATATAAAAAGCTCCGCCACCATTTGAATAAGCCATATAAGGGAATCTCCATGCATTACCTAATCCAGCAGCTGACCCGATGGCAGCTAAAACAAACGCCCACCTTGAACCCCACTTTTGTCTTGCCACAAAACCACTCCTTCCATATTAAAATAAAAAAAATAATATTGCATTTATATATATTTTATTACTATTTATAGTTTTAAATAACAAAAAGCATGAAAAATATTTCATATATGTTAATCAATTATATAATACCATAATTTGACTGTAAAGTCAATATCTGGCATAAAAAAAGTGTTTTTATAGCAAGAAAAATTAACTTGACATAATATGAATTTTATGATATAATTATTATTGGCAGCCTTGGAATAGGGTTGCCGTTTTTTCTATTCAAGGAGATGATATGATGCTATGGATAATATTAATATCTTTTTTGGTTGGAATGTTTTTAGGGATGAAAGGAAAGTTATCGTTTATAAAAAGATATAAACCAGTTACCTATATTACAGTTCTATTGTTATTTTTTATGGGGTTTGAAATAGGTTCAGATCAAGATTTAATATCAAAATTATCAGAAATAGGATATTTATCATTATATATAGCTTTATTTTCAATTGCTGGAAGTGTGGTTTTAACAACAATATATGAAAAATTTTTTAGGGGGAATAGTAAATGATTTTATTACTTAGTTCTGTTATTATGGGTATTTTAAGTGGATACTTTTTTAAATTTAGTATTCCAGGAAATTTAATAACTGTGTTATTAATGTTGCTTGTTTTTACTGTTGGTGTTGATATTGGATCTGAAGAAAATATTTTATTTAAAATAAAAAAGAGTTTGAAAACTATATTTATTCAATCATTTTTAATAATTGTTGGTAGCCTTTTTTTTGGAGGTTTAGTTTCTTTGTTTACTAATTTAACATTTAAAGAAGCAGCAGGTGCTTCAGCTGGTTTGGGATGGTATTCTTTATCTGGAATAATGATAAGTTCCTTACACTCCCCATTTTTGGGAGCCGTATCTTTTACTGCAAATGTTATAAGAGAAGTGTTAGGGATTATTTTAATTCCGATTTATTCAAAATTTTCACAATTAGGAGCTATTTCTATAGGTGGTGCAACAACTATGGATACGTTACTGGGGGTAGTTTCTAAAAGTACCAATAAAGAAAATACATTAATAGGATTCGGACAAGGAGTAGTTTTATCAGTTGCGATACCTATACTTATCTCTTTAATTTTTTAGAATATATTATTTATTCAATTTTATCAACACCATTTGAACTTTCTACCTTAAAATAATGGAGTTTTATGTTAAATTTTTTTTCATATTGATAGGATAAATCATTAATATAGTATTCGATTTTATTCTTTTTAGAAAGAATCAAAACAGAACCGCCAAACCCACCGCCAACAATTCGAGCTCCGCATATTTTATTTTTTAAATATTCAACGATAAAATCTATTTCTTCACAGGAGACTTCGTATAAATTTTTTAAACTTTCATGGGATTCAAATAAATATTCTCCTATAATTTCAATATTCCCCATTTTTAGAGCATCTACAGTTTTTAATACTCTATTATTTTCGTCAAGAATATGTTTTGCCCTTTTATATAAAATACTATCCAGAAAATATAGATCATCATATGACACATCTTTAAAAGTTTTTTTGTTTAATTTTTCAAGTACCAGATTACATTGCTTTTTTCTAATATTGTATTCTGTGTTTCCTAATTCATGTTTCACCCCGGAATTTATAATATAAAAATTATAATCTTTTAAATTTAAGGGGATATATTCATATTTTTTTGTGAATGTATCTATTAGTAAAGCATTTTTTTCTTTTGAGAGAGCAGAAGCATATTGATCCATAATACCGCAATTTAAACCAATATATTGATTTTCAACTTTCCATGAAATTTTTGCTATCTCTTCTTTTGTTAAATTTAAATTAAATATGTCATTAATGGCATATGCAGAAACAATTTCCAGAGCAGCAGAACTGGAAAGCCCTGCACCAATTGGTAATGTTGAATCAATATAAAATTCCATAGGAGGTATGTCAGAATACTTTTTTTTGATTTCTAGTATAATACCAATAATATAATCTGCCCAGGTATTAGTTTTTCTTAATTCGTTTATGGATATTTCTTGATTTAAATTTTTTGAATGAAATAAAAATTTATCTGATTTTTTTATATCTAAAAAAATATATTTATTTATTGCAAAAGGTAATACATATCCATCATTATAATCAGTATGTTCTCCTATTATATTAATTCTTCCTGGAGCTCTATATTTCATTTTATCTCCACCTTTATATTTTTCAATTGTTCTGCCGCCTTTTCAGGATCAACAGGGTTTATAAAAGCCCATGTTCCACTTTCTACACTGGCAATCCATTTTATTAAATTCGGACCTCTCATTGGAGAGATAAATTCTACATGGAAATGAAAGAAATGTGTACTCTTATTTATATTAAAAGGTTTTTGAAAAAACATCATCATATAAGGAAATGGAGTATCAAATAATTTATTATATTTATTTGTAATAACTTTTAGAACAAGGGCGAATTCTTTCTTTTCTTTGTTTGATAATTCATAAATTGTTTCAATATGTCTTTTTGGATAAATGTGTACTTCATATGGATAACGAGCGTAAAAAGGAACTAAGGCAATAAAATTTTCTGTGTCATATATGATTCTTTCATTTATTTTAATTTCTTCTTTGATAATTTCACATATAGTACAGGTTTTCTTTTCAACATACCATTTTTTCATGGATTGCATTTTTGCTTTTATTCTTGGGGGCAAAAAAGGAAATGCATATAATTGTCCGTGAGGGTGTGGCAAAGTAGCTCCAACTTCTTTCCCTTTGTTTTCAAAAATAAATATATATTTTATAAAGTCATATTTTGAAAGTGTTAAAGTTCTATCAGCCCACATATTTATTAATTTTTCAATTTGCTTTATTGACATTTTGGATAACTCAGAATTATGTTCTTTGGTATATACAATAACTTCACAAAAACCTTGAGATTTCTCTTTAATTAGAACTTTACTTTTATTTTCAATTTCCGGTGCATCTTTTTTTAATGCCGGAAATCTATTTTCAAAACTTACTAAATCATATTCAGCAGGTAACTCTAATGCCCCAGGACAAATTGGGCAGCTATTTTTAGGAAGATTTGGTCTTTTTTGTCTTGAGGAGGATATCATTACCCATTCATCAGTAATGGGATTATATCTTCTTTCAAGCATTATTATCACTCTTTTCGCTGTAATAGTAGAATAATCTTTTATCATTTTTTAATTTTATAGTCTTTTCTAATTCTGGATATTCTATATCTGAAAAAATTTTATATTCAATATTGTTTAAATTTATCTTTATATTTGTTCTTCCATAAAATGGTAAGTAAGATATTATTTCGTATTCATTATTAATATTCATTAATCCTTTAACACTATATGTTCCATTTCTAAACTTTAAAGTTTTGAAATATATATCTTTTTTTAATTCTTTTGATAAATCATCACATTGTATAGTCATATTATTTAAAAAACTTGATACATAAGCATACATTTCAACTATTTTACTATTTAATCCGGAGTTTTTTGTGTTTAATAATAAACAACTTGGATTATTCCACCACCATTTTTCATTTATGAAAAATTTAGAAATTGTATTTTTTAACGAATAAACATAGGGGTATACAAAGTCATAATCATCAATATTACAATGTGGCGATGTTCCTATTTCCATTCCATCTACATAATTAAATGAAGTTAATAAGGGAGCTTTACAGCCTAAAATAAAATTATCTTTTAAACTTTCTTTTATAATTTTCATACCAATATGATAGGCTTCAATAGGAGTAACATTTAAATATCTTTTTCCTGGAGTAGCTCCAGAGAATAAAAAATCAATTTTAAAATATTGTATTCCATTATTTTTTAAATACAAAAATGTTTTCTTGATATATTCTTGTGCATCAGGGTGAGTTGTATCTAAAGCATATATTTTTTTGTTAAAATAAATATAAGCCACTTTTGGTAAATTATTTTCATCTTTTATTAACCATTCTTTGTGTTTTTTGAAAATTTCTGATGTCTCTGATATGCTAAATGGCGCTAACCATAAACCTGTAATATATCCGTAATTATTAATAGTTTTAGATATTTCGGAAATTTTTGGAAATGAATCTTTAGGTATCCAATCTCCAATATCTTTTTGCCATGAATCATCTAATTGAAAAACATCATATTTAAAATCTTTTGATAATTCAAGATTTTTTAAAATATTATTCCATTTAAATTTTTTTAAATATAAATATTTAGAGGACCATACAACAGGCTTCCATTTGGAAAATTTAATATTGTTTTCAGCTTTTACATAATCTGCATAAATTTCCAGAAGTTTTTCTAAAGGCATATTTTCTAAATAAATAAAGGATTCAATATTTGTAAAATCATCAAAAATTTTATCAAAATAATCAAGATATCCGATAATTTCGTTGTTTTTAATAATGAAAAATGGGTGTGCAATTTTTGAAGTCAAAAATCCATATAAAGCATTTTTTTTACCTAAAAAATAATCAGAAACAATACTTTCCTTAATTAATTCTGAAAAGATATGATCACTACATTTTGACTTTTTCATATGAGATGTATAATATTTATCTGTATCAATAACTTTTGAACTTCCCGAACTTTGCCAGTTATTTATAAATAAAAATCTGTCGCCAATATCTCTAAAAATTTCAATTCGACCAGGTTTTCCCTTTATTTTTCCTCTAACAATAAATCCTTCGGGGATTTTTTCTATATAAAATCTAAGTATATAATTGTTATTTTTAATCTCTAAAAAATGATCGATATATTTTATATTAAATATATTCATAAAACCACCTATCCTTTTACTGACCCGGCTAAAAGACCTTTTATAAAATATTTTCCAAGTGCAATATATACAATAAGTGTTGGTAAGGCAGCAATCAAAGCACCTGCCATCTGTATGTTCCATTCAACAACCTGACTTCCTGCTAAGTTAACAAGAGCTACGGTTATAGGTTGTTTGGCAGGATTACTGGTAACTGTTACTGCAAACAGAAATTCATTCCATATATTTGTAAATTGCCAGATAGCGACGACAACAAAACCTGGTAGTGAGATTGGCAATAAAATTTTTGTATAAACATCATATAGGTTTGCACCATCAATAGAAGAGGCTTCTATTAATTCATCAGGGACTTCTTCATAATAATTTTTAAACATAAGTGTTGTGATTGGTATACCATAAATTACATGTATTATAATTAACGCAGGAATTGTGCCATATAGCCCAATTTTCTGAAAAAATTGTATTAAAGGAAATAAAACACTTTGATAAGGGATAAACATACCGAATAAGATAAGTGCAAAAATGAGATTTGAAAATTTAAATTTTAATTTAGAAAGAGCAAATCCATTTATAGACCCTAAAAAAGCTGATATAATTGTTGCCGGGATTGTTAAATAAAAACTATTTTTCATATTAGGAGCTAATTTCTTAAATGCACCAATAAATCCGTCAAAAGAAAAATGTTTTGGGAAATTCCACATAGTAGCGATGGAAATTTCACTTAATGGTTTAAAACTTGTTATTAAAGTGACATAAAATGGCGTAATAAAAAATAAAGATACTAATATCAATATTATATATGAAATAGTTATTTTAATTTTTGTCATGAACTCACGCCCCTTCTAAGGGAATAATAAAGGTATGGAATAATAATTATTGCAACCATTAATAACATAATAACAGATATAGCAGAACCCATAGCATATTTATTAGATCTAAATGTCAATTCAAACATATAAATAGCTGGAACATCTGTGACATTATTTGGACCGCTACCTGTCATGGCATATATTAAATCGAAAATTTTTAAAGATACATGTCCTAGAACAATCATAGCACTTAATGTAATTGGTTTTAGCAAAGGCATTTTTATTTTCCAGAATATATAATTTTCATTTGCTCCATCAACCCTTGCTGCTTCCAGTATTTCTTCTGGAATAGCTTTTAAACCTGCTAAATACATGGCCATAATATAACCGGACATTTGCCATATTGCTGCAATAATAACAGGTATTAAAGCAAAATTAAAGTGATAAATACTTTCGGAACTGGTATACCACAACCATTGCAAATTTTCTAATCCGAAAATTTTTAATAATAAATTTATTCCCTGCGGGTCTTTTGGAATATTTCCAGGAGCGAATATCCAGCTCCATACTGTTCCTGTAACAACAAAAGCTATAGCCATAGGAAATAAAAATAAATTTTGAAAAAATCTTGAACCTTTAATTCCTTTATCAATCATATTAGCCAGGAACAGTCCAAGACTTATGGAACCAAAAATAAAAAAGAGTGTAAAGTATAAAGTATTCCATAAATCTGTTTGAAAACGTTCATCCATAAAAATTCTTTGATAATTTCTAAATCCAACAAATTTATATATTCCCCTTAATAAACTACCAAAACTATTCCAATTGGAAAAAGACGTTCTTATTGTCAAAAAAATAAAATAATATACAAATATACCTATTAATATTAATGATGGAAGTATAATAAAAAAGCCAATTTTAGATTTTCTTCTTTGAATGCTCATATTTTCACCACCTTATTTTATAAAACCCGGTTCTAAGAACCGGGTTTTACATTATTACTCAGTTACATAACCTTCATCTTCAGCAGCCCACATTATATCTCTTAATGTATTGGAAATATTTTTCTTTACAAGGAATCTATTAAGAGCATCATTTAAACCTGTAACAAAACCTTCTGGAGCAGCAGACCCATGAATAATTGAAGGTACAACAGATACAGTAGCGAAATCATTCATTGACCATGTCAAATATACATCATATTTAGATTTATCTGCATCAATTCTTGCAGGGATAGATCCTTTTATAGGATTGAAAATATCCTGAGCTTCTTTTGTAGAGATGAATTTTAACCATTTTAATGCGTTTTCCCTATGAGGTGCATTTTTAGGTAACCCAAATGTATCAGAAATAAACATAAATGCATTAGATGTTCCAGGAAGAGCAAACCAACCAAAATCGACACCAGGAGTCCAACCTAAAGTTTTAAAATAACCTTCTTCCCAATCGCCCATTACATTAAATAAAGCTTTTCCTTCAAAAACCAGCCTTCCAGCATCCTGCCAGGTTAATGCAGAGTGATCTCTATTAAAGAAAGGTATTAATCTTTCTAAAAGAACAAGAGACATTTCCATTTCAGGCGAATTAAATGAAGTTTTTCCTTCAAATAATCCCTTATAACTTTCTGGACCATAAAGTGATAACATAATATTTTCAAATAAATGTGTTGTAGTCCATTTGTTTTTATCACCTAAAGCTAAAGGAATATATCCAGCAGCTTGAGCTCTTTTTAAAGCATCAAAAAATTCAGCCCATGTTGTTGGTTCCTTTGTTAATCCTAATTTTTTGAATATTTTTTTGTTATAAAATACTACATTCCCTCTATGTACATTTACGGGTATAGAATAAACTTCACCTTGATAGCTGACTATTTTCATAACATCTTTAGGGAACTTATCATATACTCCCCATTCTTTTAAATAATTTGTCAATGGTTCCATTAATCCAGGAATTACATAAGTATCAGTCAATTCCATACCAGCATGAACCTGGAAAGAATCTGGAGGATTTCCTCCAAGCATACGTGTTTTCAAAACGGCTTTTGCATTTGTTCCTGCACCACCAGCTACAGCGGCATTAATAATATTGATATCTGGATAATACTGATTAAATCTTGCAAATAAGGCCATTAAACCTTCTTCTTCACCACCACCAGTCCACCAACTGAAAATTTCCAAATCATTTGATGCAGCAAAAACACTAGATACAACTAATAAAAGTGCTAATATACCCAAAACAAACTTTTTCATAAATACACCCCCTGTTTTTAAGATATCTATGTAGTTTTCCTCTGTATTAATTCAACATCAAGAATTATTTTTTCCCCTTTTTTTGTTTTGTTATTTATTTTATTTAAAAGCATATGAAAAGATTTATAGCCTAATTCAAATTTTGGTATTCGAATGGTTGTTAAATCAATAATTGATGAATATATTATGTCATCGTATCCAACTATCTTTATGTCATCTGGTATATTGAAACCTTTTTCTCTTAAGGCTTTTAGAGCACCAAAAGCTAAAATATCATTGAAACAAAATATGGAATCAAAAAAGATTTTTTTATTTATGATTTCAATTGTTTTTTTATAAGCTGCATTTACATCTTCATCAATCTCAAAAATTAGCTTTTCATTTATTGTTAACTTAAATTCCTCAAAGGCTTTTTTATAACCCAAAAATCTAGAATAAGATACAAAATTATGATTTTTCACACTTAAAAAAATAATATTTTTCCCACCACTTTCGATAAGATGTTTTGTAGCAATATACCCTCCTTTTACATCATCTGCATAAATTTCATCAGCGTCAATACTTTCAAAATGATCGCCTAATATTACATAAGGTATTCCCAGTCGCATAATATCTTTAAATTTTCTATTTGCGCCTCTTACTGGACTTAGGATTATGCCATCTACTCTTTTTTCTGCCATTATTTTTAAAGCTTTTTTTTCAACATTATAATCTTTTTCAACATCCATTAAAATTAAACTATAATTATTTTCTTTTGTAGCTTTTTCTATTCCTTTTAAAACTTCAACAAAAAAAGGATTAGTTATATCTTTGAAAAGAACACCAATTGTTTTTGTTTTTTTATTGCGCAAAGAACTGGCAGTTACATTTTTAACATATCCTAACTCTTTTGCTATTTTTAATATATTTTTTTTTGTTTTTTCATTTATATCAGGTTTATTATTTAAAGCTCGTGAAACTGTATTTATAGAAACTCCTGCAATATTTGCAATATCTTTAATTGTAATTTCTTTTTTTTTCATATTTATCACCCCGAAAATTTATTACCCCAATTATCGGTAACGTTACCGATAACGTTACCGATAATATTAAAACATATTTAACATAGAAATCAAAAACAGATTATCCCTTATTAAACTTGATTATAATATATGATAACTATTTATAGTTTTTTATTAATATAAATTAAACATTTTTAATTTATATTGCTCATACACGCTGCCGTGGATATTGGTTTAAATATTTTTTAGACATCGTAATATTTTTTATAAAAAATCTAAGCGTAAAATGAAGCCGGGCAATTTTGTATGGATGTAAAATACCGAACATGGATGTGAATTTGATACGACTGGTGAAAATATGCTATTTTTGAAGATTGGCAATTAAGGTTTGAGCGGCTTTACTTTTTGAACACTTTATTATGGTATAATAAAAAAAATATTTAGGAGTCGTTTAACATGAAAGAATTTATTAGAGGATTAAAAGATGGAATTCCCATTTCTATAGGTTATATTACAATAGCAATTGCTTTTGGAATTTTAGTAAAGACATATAATTATCCACGATATGTTGGATGGCTTATGTCTTTAATGGTATTTGCCGGTGCTAGTCAATTTGTTGCAGTTGAAATGTTAAAAAATGCTTCTATTTTTGAAATTGTTATAACAACTTTTTTTCTTAATCTAAGACATATATTAATGTCTTCTACTATTGCTACAAAATCTGAAAAAAATAAATATTTCTATTTTCTTTCTTTGGGTATCACTGATGAAACATTTTCTATAGCTTATTTTAATAATAAAAATAGAATTACCTTTAATTACTTTTTTGGATTAATATCAATATCATATCTGGGTTGGAATTTTGGTACTTTAATAGGGTTATTATTTTCATCAACATTTAATACTACGCTAAAAAATAGTATGGGAATAGCATTATATGCAATGTTTTTGAGTATTTTAATTCCAAATATAAAAAAATCATATTATGAATTTTTAAGCGTTATAATTTCTATCATTATTTATATAATTGTAAGAAATTATCTTCCGAAGTATTTTAGTATAATTATTGTATCTGTTATTATATCCTTTATCTTTGCATATTTTGAAAAACACATAGGGAATGATATTAATGAATAAATATATTATAACTATTATATTAATGAGTATTGTTACTTTGATTCCCAGAATTGTTCCTTTTTTTATTGCTGAGAAATTGACTTCTAATTCTTTTTTAAAAAAATTTTTTAAATATATCCCGTACACAATTTTAGGAATGTTAATTATTCCCGATATTTTTTATTCTACAGGAAATATTTTTTCTGGTATTATTGGTTTTATCACTGCACTTATACTATCTTTTTTAAACATGAATTCAATAATTGTAATATTTATCACCGTCTTAGTTGTTTATCTTATTCAATAATATTAATTAAATAATAAAAAAGCCTTTCAAAAATTCTGAAAGGCTTTTTTACTTTGATTTTTATATTATCCTAATGTTTTCCATTATGTCTTTTAATGTTGTAATGAAAATACCTATGCCATAATCTGAAATACCACCTATCCATATAATATAATCTTCATATTTTACAAGACCATTTCCAAAAATAACAAAAGCTCTATCTCCATAATTTTCAGTCAATCCTTCTGGATATAATAAATAATCACTAATTCCTAATAATTCCCCTTTTCCATTTACTATAGCAAAACCATTCTTATAAGAAAGATCATTTTTCATTACAGCATGCCAGCCTACTAAATATTCATCATTAGATAATTTAATAGTATTGGTAGACCATCCTACCTTTGTTTCCCACTCTTCCATTGCAAAAACAGGATGTAAAGATTCTGGATCAATAGTTAATTTATTAATATTTGCTATTCCCCGCCAACAAAAAAATTTATCTTTTAACTGGATTCTGGTAAGTAAAGACACATTGCCTTCTTTAAAATCTAAAAATGCACTGTCTTTTATAGTTTCCGGTAAAAAAAATTCATTTCTATCAGAAATTTTGAAATAATCTTTTCTTTTTATTTTGAAGTCTTTGTCTAATTTTGCAAATGACAGAACATCTCTTCTTTTCTTGTTAAAGTCCACATAACCTTTTCCAGTATATAACATTAAAATTTCTTCGTTATTTTCAATTACTCTTGGATCTTCAATTCCGAGAAATTCCCATAAAAACTCAGGATATAAAATTATTTTTGTCTCAAAATTCTTATCTAAAATTCCTTTTAAAATTCTTCCAATTTCAACCTCGAAACATCCCACACTTGAAGTATATTTATAATAATCGAATATTAATCTAGGAAAAACTTTTAACTTATCATCTTTCAATAAAGCTCCAGGATTAAATACGGCAATCGGTTTTTTATGATAATTTTTTACTATAATATTTTCTGGAAAAATATAATATCTTTTATCAAATATATTCTTTGTTTTATTATCTCTAATACTTCTCCTGCCATTTAGAAATTGCTCTGCTTTTTTCTCTAAATACCTTTTAATCTTCATAATTTTCAACTCCTTTTTGTTTTAAATTGAAAACGCTTACAAAATAATTTTATATAAAAATATTATCATTTTTTTTGATTTGTATGAAATCTATTGTTGGTAATTTATTAATAATATAGCTTATTTATACAAAGTTATACTATAAAATCTAAAATTTTCTCCTCCACAAATTATAAAAAAACAGCAAAAATTAAATATTATTGTTTATTCAAGGATAAAAATGTATAATCAAACATAATACGTTTATATTTAGTTTAATCTAATTTGAATTTTTTTTAAATAATTTATATAATTAAGTATATAAAAATTGTAAGCGTTTTCAAAATGGAGGTGAACAATATAATTACAACAAAGGATATTGCTAAAATAGCGAATGTTTCAATAGCTACAGTTTCAAGAGTTTTGAATAATAATCCCAATGTTTCCGAAAAAACTAGAAAAAAGGTAATCATGGCTATAAAATCCTTAGGTTACGAACCAAATTTATTTGCAAAAAATTTAGCCAAGAAAAATAAGTGGAATATAGGAATTGGATGTACTGATGAAGTTTTCGATGGACTTCATAATTCTGAAAACAATTTCTATGTTCCCATAATGTCTGGGGTTAAAGATTATTTTTCAAAATTAAAATCGAATTTGTTTATTTTTTCAATTGAAGATAAAAAATTAAATATATCTTTTGATGAAATTGATGGATTCATGTTAGTTGGTGGTGGTTTGAAAAAGGAAGATATTGAATATTTTTTAAATTATAATAAACCTGTTGTTGTAGTTGATGAATATATTTGGGGACTTGATGTTGACAGTATTGTAAGCAATGGATTTTTAGGAACATATAATATAGTAAAAACTTTTTTAAATAAAGGTTATAAAAAAATAGTCTATTTTCATTACAAAGAAGAACATTACAGTTTCGAACAACGAAAATTAGGTTACGAAAAAGCCTTGATTGAAATAGGTTTAACGCCAAAAATTTATTCTTTTACAGAAGTTTCAGATTTAAAAAAATTAACATTAAATGTGGCAAAAGAAAAACCAGAAATTATTGTAACAAGTAAAGATTTATGCGCTATAGAAATAATGAAAATTTTAGAGAAAAATAACTATAAGATACCAGAGGATATTGGAGTTATTGGTTTTGATGATTTAAACGTTGCCGAACAATTTCAACTTACAACTGTTAGAGTTCCACGAGAAGAAATGGGAAATTTAGCTGCAGGAAGATTATTTAATT
This sequence comes from Marinitoga sp. 1155, assembly GCF_001021175.1. NCBI lineage: Bacteria > Thermotogati > Thermotogota > Thermotogae > Petrotogales > Petrotogaceae > Marinitoga > Marinitoga sp. 1155. The sequence goes on from NZ_AZAX01000005.1 coordinate 41,805, forward strand.
TAATGAATGGAATTAATCCACATCCTATAATGATTTCTCTTTTTACAAAACCAATAATCCGGAAAAGTGTAAAACTTTAAGAAAGGAGTTGTTAAACATGGTAAAGGTGGGTGTTGTAGGTTATGGTACAATTGGTCAAAGATTGGCTGATGGAGTTGCTTTACAAAAAGATATTGAGTTAATTGGAATCGCTGATGTTGCACCAACATTACCCGTATTAGCTTTGAAAGAAAAAGGAATGCTATATGACTTTTATTTAGCTCTTCCTGAAAACAGAGAAAAATTAGAAAAATTTGGTATTCCAATTTCAGGTACTTTGGAAGATTTAGTACAAAAATGCGACATAATATTAGATGCAACAAGTGCTGGCATCGGAGCAAAAAATAAAAAACTTTACGAAAAATACGGTAAAAAAGCTATTTTTCAAGGTGGTGAAAAAACAGAAATAGCAGACGTTTTCTTCCATGGATACGCAAATTTTGAAAAAGGATTAGGAAAACAATTTTTAAAACTCACTTCGTGTAATACCACAGGGTTAATTAGAACTGTAGATGCGTTGGATAGAGCGTTTGGGATAGATAATGTAATAATTACAATTGTCAGAAGAGTGGCTGATCCCGGAGATTATCATAGAGGTCTTACAAATGCCCTGAAGGTAGATAAAGTTCCAAATCATCAAGCAGTGGATTTAATGCTTGTAATGCCTCATGTAAAAGCTACAGGGACGTTAGTTCACACTCCTGTTACTCATGGTCATTTTATAACAGTTGCTGCTAAACCAAAAAAATCTGTTACCACACAGGAAGTAATAGAAATATTTAAAGAGCATCCAAGAATTCGCGTTGTAAAAATCGAAGATGGATTTTTAGGAAATGCTGCGATTTTTAAATTTGCTCGTGATTTAGGACATCCAAGAGGAGACTTATACGAAGTGTTCACTTGGGAAGAAACAATTACCGTATTTGATGACAGAATATTATATTCTATTCATATTCCTCAAGAATCAGTTACCATTCCAGAAACAATAGATGGAATCAGAGCTGCGATGGAAATGCAAAAGGACAGATTAGAAGCTGTTTCATTAACTAACAAATATTTAAACATTAAAAATATCAATTATTGATAATTATCGTGCGGTGACTGTTAGTCGCCGTACAAATTTTATAAGTGAGGTGATAATATGACAGTTCTCAAAATAAACACTTTAGATGATTTTGATTTTTATGACAAAACTGTCATTTTAAGAGTTGATATTAATTCACCACTTGATCCAAAAACAAAAAAAATAGTAGATGAAAACAGAATTAACAAAAGTGTACCAACAATAAAAGAATTATTAGAAAAGGGATCAAAATTAGCTATAATAGCCCACCAGGGTGATTCGTTAGATTATTTCAATTTAATTCCTCTGGAAGAACATGCAAAAAAACTTTCAGAAAAACTCGGTATAGAAATTAAATATATCGATGATGTTGCAGGACCTGCCGCACAAGAAGCGGTTAAAAACTTGAAAAGAGGAGAAGGAATTCTTTTAGGAAATCTTAGATATTTAAGTGAAGAAATATCAACTTTTGAAGATGCTATAAAATTAGTTCCTGAAGAAATGTTAAATACATTTTTAATCAGGCATCTGGCACCACTTGGAGATATATATGTGAATGAAGCCTTTGCAGCGGCACATAGAAATGCTCCTTCAATGGTTGCATTTGAAGAAATTTTACCTACTGCTGGTGGTAGGTTGTTAATTTCTGAAATTAAAGCATTGACTAACGTAATGGAAAACCCAGAAAAACCTTCTATCTTTATTTTAGGTGGGTTAAAAGTTTCAGATGCTTTTGGAATGATGAAACAGGTATTGGAAAGTGGTACTGCGGATAAAATATTAACTTGTGGCGTGACTGGAATAATTATGCATATGGCTCAAGGTAAGTTTTTCAGTAAAAAACAAGAAAAATTTATATATGATCGTTCTTTAAACAAGTTTTTTGAACCTGCTAAAGAATTTATGGAAAAATGGGGAGATAAATTTATTAACCCAGTTGATTTTGCATATGAAAATAATGGTGAAAGAATTGAGGTAAATTTAGAAAATCTGCCTATTGAAGATGCTTTGTTTTTGGATATTGGTACAAAAACAATTGATTTGTTTAAAAAAGAAATAAACAATGCAAAAACAATATTTGTTAATGGTCCTGCAGGTGCTTACGATCAAAATAAAATATTTGAAAAAGGAACATATGAAATATGGAATGCTATTGCAAATTCATATGCTTATTCTGTAGTAGGCGGCGGAGATTCTGTAAGTGCAGCCAATAAATTGGTAAAAGATGCAGAAAAAAAGTTTAGTTATATCTGTACAGCTGGTGGAGCAATGGTTAGGTTTTTATCTGGAAAAGAATTACCGCTTATAAAAGCGTTAAAAAAAGCATATAAAAAGAGGTGATTTTGTGAAAAAATATAAGATAGCTGTAATACCAGGTGATGGTGTAGGAGTTGAGGTTATAAATGAGGGATTGAAAATTCTCAATACTATAAAAGAAATACATGGAGGAATAGATTTTGAATTTGAAACATTTCCCTGGAGTTGTGAATATTATTTGAAAACTGGAAAGATGATGCCTGAAGATGGAATGAAAATTTTAAGTAATTTTGAAGCAATATATTTGGGAGCAGTTGGGTTTCCTGGGGTTCCCGATCATGTCTCGTTATGGGGATTGTTATTACCCATAAGAAAAGAATTCAATCAATATATAAATCTAAGGCCTGTAAAGTTATTAAAAGGTATAAAAGGACCTTTAAGAAATGAAAAAATAGATTTTGTTGTTGTTAGAGAAAATGTAGAAGGTGAATATTCCGGAACTGGTGGTCGTGTATATCAAGGGACAGAAGATGAAGTAGCAATTCAAACAGCTATCTTTACCAGAAAAGGAACGGAAAGAGTTATGAAATATGCTTTTGAACTTGCGTTGAAAAGAAATAAGAGTCTAATATCTGCAACAAAATCGAATGCTTTGAATTATAGTATGGTTTTCTGGGATGAGGTTTTTAATAAACTAAAAAATAATTATCCCGAAGTTGAAACTCGTATTATGCATGTAGATGCTTTATCTGGATATTTTTTGTTACACCCTGAAAATATCGATGTTGTAGTTGCTTCAAATTTATTTGGAGATATATTAACAGATTTAGGATCTGCAATGCAAGGAAGCATAGGTATAGCACCAGGTGCAAATATTAATCCTGAAAAAAAATATCCTTCTATGTTCGAGCCAGTACACGGTTCTGCACCAGATGTAGCTGGAAAAGGAATAGCAAACCCTATAGGTGCCATTTGGACAGCAAGTATGATGTTAGAGCATTTAGGTGAGAGTGATTCAGCAAAATTAATAATGGAAGCAATGGAAAAAGTTACAGAGGAAGGAAAATATCTTACAAAAGATATTGGCGGAAATGCAAAAACTAACGAAGTTGGAGATGCAATTAATGAAAAAATTAAAGAATTAGTAAAAAAAGGTTGGTGAAATTATGCTTTCAAAAGAAGATATCAAAGAATTGAAGAAATTCGCCATTCAAATAAGAATTGAAACATTAAAAGAAATCGGACATTTGGGCTTTGGACACTTACCAGGAGCTATGTCCATTGTAGAATTACTTGCCGTATTATATGGAAAAATTATGAAAATAAACCCACAAAATCCAAAATGGGAAGAAAGGGATTGGTTTATTTTATCAAAAGGACATGCAGGTCCATCATTATATGCAACTTTGGCTTTAAAAGGATATTTCCCGAAAGATTGGCTTTTAACTTTGAATAAAGGTGGTACATTATTGCCAAGTCATACGGATAAAAATTTAACACCCGGAATCGATATGACAACTGGTTCTTTGGGTCAAGGTATGTCAACAGCTTTAGGAGTGGCTCTAGGACATAAACTTTCCAAAAAAGATAATTATGTATACGTAATGTTAGGCGATGGCGAAACTCAAGAAGGACAAGTTTGGGAAGGGGCTTTATATGGAGGGAACGCAAAAATTGATAATTTAACGGTTTTTGTTGACTATAACAAACAACAATTAGACGGATATACGTATGAAATAAATGATTTAGGAGATTTAAGAAGAAAATGGGAAGATTTTGGATGGTATTCACTTGAAATTGATGGGCATGATATTGAAGCCATATACAACGCAATAATAAAAGCTAAAAATGTCAAAAATAAAAGTTCTGTAATTATTTTACATACAATCAAAGGAAAAGGCGTTTCTTTCTTGGAGGGAAAAGTAGCGCATCATGTAAAAGTAAAACAAAGTGAAATTGAAGAAGCAATCGAAAAACTTGAAAAAGAATTAAAGACACTTGAAGAAGGTGAGTCGTAATGGATATAAAAATTTTGAATAATAGAAAAACCGATACAAAAATGATGAGAGATGCATATATAGATAAATTAATAGAATTGGCAAGGAATGATGAAAGAATTGTTATTTTAGATGCAGATTTAATGAATTCAAACGGAACATTGAAATTTTTAAACGCTTTTCCTGAAAGGGCCTTTAACATAGGTGTTCAAGAATCAAATATGGTGGGAATAGCTGCGGGATTAGCTGCAACAAACAAAATTCCATTTGCTCATACTTTTACTTCATTCATGTCAAGACGTGCTCTCGATCAAGTTTATATGTCAGTTGCTTATGCAAGATTAAATGTTAAATTGGTTGCTACAGATCCTGGAATAACAGCAGCATATAATGGTGGAACTCATATGGCTTTGCAAGATTTTGCGGTTATGTTATCAATACCGACTATGTATGTAGTTGAACCTACAGATTGTGTTATGATGGGAAATTTAATTGAACAAATTACTTATACTGAAGCCCCGTTTTATATTAGGTTATTACGTAAATTCCCAACAAAAATATATGAAGAAGGTAGTAAATTTAAATTAGGCAAAGGTGTTTTGCTTTTAGATGGAAGTGATGCAACCATAATATCAAGCGGGATTATGGTTGAAGAATCTCTAAAAGCTGCAGAACAGTTAAAAAAGGAAAGTATAAATGTACGTGTAATAGACATGTTTACTTTAAAACCTATTGATAAAGAATTGATAATAGAAAGTGCAAAAAAAACTGGTGCAATTGTAACTGCTGAAAATCATACGGTAATTAACGGTTTGGGAATGTCTGTATCTAAAATAGTTTCTGAAAATTATCCCGTACCTATGGAAATGGTTGGAATAAACGATGAATTTGGTGAAGTAGGCGATGTTGAATATTTGAAAAAGCGTTTTAATTTAACAGCACAGGATATTGTTCAAAATGTTAAAAAAGTTATAAGTAGAAAATAAGGGGGAGATATCTTTGTTAATTAAGAAAAAAAACGAATTTAGAAAAGGGTACAATCAAATAACTTCAGAAGATGAAAAAGATAACAATATGATGATGGACTTTGGAATAATAATATTAGAAAAAAATGATGTTTACGCGAATGATGAAAAAAAAGAAAGAGCCTTTTTATTAATGAGTGGAGACGTTACTTTTGAATTCGATGATGTTTCATATAGTGTTAGAAGAAATTCTTTACTCGATGAACTACCATACACACTACATGTTTCAAAAAATACAAAAGTAAAGTTAACTTCCACTGGCAAGTGTGAAATTTGCTATATTGCAACAAAAAACGATAATGATTTCAAAAGTGTATTTTATAAACCTGAAAATACAAGATCTGAACAACGCGGAAAAGGCACAATGAAAGAAACGTCGACAAGAATAGTTAGAACTATTTTTGATAAATCAAATGCTCCATATGCCAATTTAGTGCTTGGTGAAGTTGTAAATTATCCAGGAAAGTGGTCAAGTTATCCTCCGCATCATCATCCACAACCGGAGATCTATCATTACAGAATATTTCCCAAACATGGATTTGGAATATCAATTTTAGGCGATGAAGCATATAAAGTATGTGATGGGGATACAGTAAAGATATTAAATGATAAAGTACACCCACAAGTTTCTGCACCTGGATATGCAATGTATTATATATGGGCAATAAGACATTTTAAAGATAATCCATATATTACTCCTGTATTTGTAAAAGAACATATGTGGGTAATGGAAGAAAATGCTTCTATTTGGCCAGAGGAGGAGAAATAAATGAAACGAATAAAACTAACAATGGCACAGGCTTTATTAAAATTTTTAGATAATCAATATGTAGAACTTGATGGGAAAGTATATAAATTTGTAAAAGGAGTTTTTGGTATTTTTGGACATGGTAATGTATTGGGAATTGCAGAAGCTCTGGAAAACATGAATGATTTATCATTGAAATTTTATCAAGGTCATAATGAACAGGGAATGGTTCATGCTGCAACCGCCTATGCCAAACAAAAAAATAGATTGGAAATTTTTGCATGTACAAGCTCCATTGGACCAGGCGCTTTAAATATGATAACAGCTGCAGCAACAGCAACAGTTAATAGAATTCCAGTATTGTTATTACCTGGAGATATTTTCGCTTCGAGACAACCGGATCCTGTATTACAACAATTAGAGCTTCCGAATAATTATAAAATTGTAGCTAATGATGCATTTAAATCTGTAAGTAAATATTGGGATAGAATTGAAAGACCTGAACAATTAATGACAGCTGCAATAAATGCTATGAGAGTTTTAACTGATCCTGTAGAAACAGGTGCTGTCACATTAGCTTTACCTCAAGATGTTCAAGGTGAAGTATATGAATATCCGAAATCTTTTTTTGAAAAAAGAACATGGACAATTGAAAGAAGACAACCCAATCCAAAGAGCTTGGAAAAAGCTATAAAACTTATTTTAAATAAGAAGAAACCGTTAATTATAGCAGGCGGTGGCATACACTATTCATTTGCATATGATGAATTAAAAGAATTTGCCGAAGCATTTAATATTCCTATTGGATTTACTCAAGCCGGAAAAGGTATATTTACCTGGGATCATCCATTAAATATGGGAGGTATTGGAACTACAGGAACTTTAGCAGCAAACATTTTAGCAAAAGAAGCAGATTTAGTTATAGCTATAGGAACAAGATTGATGGATTTCACAACCGCATCAAAAACACAATTTCAAAATTCAGAAGTTGAAATATTAAGTATTAATGTTTCAAGATTTGACGGTATAAAAATGGACTCGACATTACTCTTATCAGATGCTAAACTAGCTTTGAAGGAATTAAAAGAAGTGCTTGAAAAACATAATTATAAAACTTCTTACAAAAAAGATTATATTTTTTCTTTAAAAAATGAATGGAAAAATGAAGTTGACAGATTATATTCTTTAGAATCTAAAAAAGGTATTGTTCAAACAAAAGCTTTGGGAGTAATTAACGAATTTTTGAATGAGAATGATATTATCGTAGGTGCTGCAGGAAGTTTACCAGGTGATTTGCACAGACTTTGGAGATGTAAAGGAAGAAAAACTTATCACCTTGAGTATGGATTTTCATGCATGGGATACGAAGTTGCAGGATCTTATGGGGTAAAATTAGCTGAACCTGAAAAAGAAGTATGGACTATGATTAGTGATGGTAGCTATATAATGTTACATTCAGAATTAGTTTCCACAATTCAGGAAAGAAAAAAAATAAACATCATTATGTTTGACAATGGAGGGTTCCAATCTATAAATTCATTACAAAAGGGGCATGGAAGTGAAAATGGATTTGGAAATGAATTGAGGTACAGAAATCCTGAAACCAATAAACTTGACGGTGATTATATGAATATTGATTTTGCAAAAAATGCTGAGAGTTATGGAGCAAAGTCTTATGTCGTAGATTCTATTGAAAAATTAAAAAAAGCTTTAAAAGATGCAAAAAAATCAAAAATCAGTACATTAATCCATATAAAAATTTTACCGGGAACTCAATCTTCTGGTTATGAATCATTCTGGAGAGTAGGAATAGCCCACCACTCTGAAAATAAAAGAGTCATAAAAGTTCAAAAGGAACATGACGAATATTTACAAAAATATGCAAAAGATTATTGATAGGAGGATGTATTATGCTAAAAAGAGAAGATATTAAAATTGGTATTGCTCCAATCGCATGGACAAATGATGATATGCCGGAATTAGGTGGGAATATATCGTTTGAACAATGCATAAATGAAATGCAAAAAGCAGGTTTTGAAGGCACCGAAATAGGAAATAAATACCCTAAAAATCCAAAAGTATTAAAATCTGAATTGGAAAAAAGAAATTTAAAAGTAGCAAGTCAATGGTTTAGTACTTTTTTTACAATAGGTGAATTTAACAAGACAGTTGAAAATTTTAAAAAACATAGAAATTTTTTAAAAGAAGTTGGAGCTGAGATTATTGTTGTTGCTGAATGTGGTAAAGCTATACATGGTAATATAAATGTACCTTTACACAAAAACAAACCAATTTTCAACGAAAATGAATGGAAAAAACTCTATGAAGGGCTGAATTTTCTTGGTGATTTGGCTTTGGAAAAAGATATGAAAATAGTATATCATCATCATATGGGAACGGGAGTTCAAACATATGAAGAAATTATTAAATTAATGGAATTAACAGACCCAACAAAAGTTTTTTTATTGGTTGATACAGGACATATGATATTTGCAAACGGTGATCCTGTCGAATTGATTAAAAGATTCCCCAACAGAGTCAAACATGTTCATTTAAAGGATTTAAGAAAAGAAATATTAGAAAAAACATATAGTGAAGATTTAAGTTTTTTAGATGCTGTAAAGGCCGGAGTATTTACAGTACCTGGTGATGGAATGATTGATTTTAAACCTATTTTTGATGTTTTAGATGAAATTGATTATACAGGTTGGTTTGTGGTGGAAGCTGAACAGGATCCCCAAAAAGCTCCACCTTTAGAATATGCTATAAAAGCACGAAACTATATTAGAAATCTAATAGGATTTTGAGGTGATATTATGAATAAAAAACTTAAAGTTGGTGTAATTGGTGCAGGAAGGATTGGTAAAATTCATGCAATGAATATTGCTAAATTAAATAACGTTGAATTAATAAGTATTGCTGATATTAATGTTGATGCTGCAAAAGATTTAGTGATGAAAGTTGGCGCAAAAAAGTATTTTTCCGATTTTTCGGAAGTTATAAATGATAGTGAAATTGATGCAATAGTTATTTGTTCGCCAACTAATACTCATGCAAAGCTAATAATAGAAAGTGCAAAAGCAGGAAAAGATATATTCTGTGAAAAGCCAATAGACTTTGATATAGAAGTTATCAAAGAAGCTTTGAATGTTGTTAAAGAATGCGGAGTAAAATTACAGTTAGGTTTTAATAGAAGATTTGATCATAATTTCAAAAAAATAAAAGATTTAATACAAAATGATAAATTAGGAAAACCACATATTATAAAAATTACATCAAGAGATCCAAAAGCTCCTCCTGCTGAATACGTAAAAACTTCTGGAGGTATATTTATGGATATGACTATACACGATTTTGACATGGCAAGATATCTTGCTGGATCAGAAGTAGAAGAAGTTTTTGCAGTAGGTAATGTTTTAATAAATTTGGAAATTGAAGGATTAGGTGATTTTGACACTGCTGTAATCACATTAAAATTTAAAAATGATGCTGTATGTATAATTGATAATAGCCGCGAAACTTCTTATGGTTACGATCAGAGAGTTGAATACTTTGGACTTAAAGGTTGTGCTATAGCTCAAAATGATAAACCTACAAACACTATTTTATTAAATGAAAACGGTGTTATAGAAGATAAGCCTCTATACTTTTTTCTTGAAAGGTATATGCAATCATTTGAAGATGAATTGAAAGAATTTGTTGATTCTATCTTGAATAATAAAAATGTTCCTGTTTCTGGCGAAGATGGTTTAAAAGCAACTTTAATTGCAAAAGCTGCGCTAATATCAGCAAAAGAAAATAGAGTTGTAAAAATTAGTGAGATATTATAAAAATCAAAAGCTGGCGAAAGAATTTTTGCCAGCTTTTTTTACATATGTAGATAAAGGGAGGAAAACAAAATTATAAAGATTTTAATTAAATTCTATATTTATTTCTTCTAAATTTTATATTTATTAGAAATCTTTTATGTTCTTATTCAAAACAATGACATAAGAGAAAAAGTTAATTTATACGGAATATTTCATCATTTTTTTGAATTGACTCTATGAGTCGATTTTACTTTCCATAAACTTTCTAAATTAAAAATACTCAATATGTTATTCGCAAAAATCACCTATTTTTTTTAATAATAATGGATTATGAGTAGTTATTCCATCTACATTCATTTTTATTAATTTTTTCATATCTTCTTCTTTATCTAATGTCCATACTTGAACAAATAAACCATTTAAATGTGCTTGATATACAAGTTCTTCACTGCATAATTTGTAGTTTAAATTAAGTCCTATAGCTCCTGTTTTAATAGCTGTTTTAACAAATACTTTTATGAATTTTTTATAATTTTCTTTTGCTAAATTTTCAAATTCCTGTGAATTGAGAAAAACACCATATTCATCACATAAATTTCTTATTTTAACAACCCAATTTGAATTGCATCCACTGAAAATTATATTATCGGTATAATTTAATTTTTTTAATAATTTTATAGTTGGTTCTATAACTTCAATGCTTTTTAAATCAAGATTAAGAGGTATTGTCATATTAATTCTTTTCAATACAGATTCCAAAGTGATAATTCCGTTTGATTTTAAAACTTCACTTGAAATATTCGAAGTTTTTTCAAAATGACCGGAATATTGATAAATAAATGGATCATGCGAAAGTACCAGAATCCTATCAATACTAATATCAATATCAATTTCAATAACGTCAGCATTTGATTTAATTGCGGAATATATATGTTCAAAAGAATTATCTTTTGTATTATTACACCCGGAATGAGCTGTAATTAATATTCTCATAGTACCTCCTAAAAAAGAAGATTTTTTCCACTTTCTTTATCAAAAAGATGAAATTCCTTTTCTGGAAAATCCAGATATATTTCTTCGTCTAACTTAAGATTATATTTTTCATCACTTATTATTTTAAAAATATTGTTTCCTAATTTTATATTATATATAATTTCCCGACCTAAAGGTTCTAGAATATATACTTTTGATTTAAAAGTGTTAACATTCTCTTTTTTAAATTTTATTTTAATATCTTCAGGTCTTAATCCTAATAGAACATTACTTTTTTCAATTTTTTCAATTTTCGCTTTTATCGTTTTATCTTCAATTTTTATCCTGGTATCTTCATCGATTTTTATATAAATATTTCCATTTATTCTTATGATTTCTACATCTATTATATTCATAGAAGGTGTTCCAACAAATTTTGCAACAAATAGATTTTTAGGTTGATTATAAATTTTATCTGGTGAATCAAATTGCATTAATTTTCCTTTGTTAAACACTGCGATTCTATCAGCCATAGTCATTGCTTCTATTTGATCATGGGTTACATAAACTGATGTTATCCCTAAATCATGTTGTAATTTTTTTATTTCTGCTCTCATATAAGCCCTTAATGCGGCATCTAAATTTGATAAAGGTTCATCAAATAATAAAATTTTTGGTTCTTTTACAAGAGCTCTTGCAATAGCAACTCTTTGTTGTTGCCCACCAGAAATCTGATTTGGTTTCCTATCAAGTAATTTTCCAATATCTAAATTTTTAGTTACGCTTCTAACTTTTTTATCTATTTCCTCTTTTGACATTTTTTTTGCTTGAAGTGGAAAAGCAATATTTTCATATAATGTCATATGTGGATATAAAGCATAACTTTGAAAAACCATTCCGATTTCTCTATCTTTTGGTGGTACTTCATTTACAATCTGATCATCAAATAATATTTCTCCTTCAGTTGGTTTATATATCCCTGCTAACATTAGTAAAGTAGTAGTTTTCCCACATCCAGATGGACCTAAAAATACTACAAATTCTCCATCGTTTACCTTTAATGAAATATCGTCTACAGCCTTTACATTTCCAAAATATTTTTTTAAATTTTTAAGTTCAATTGTAGCCATAACTATCACTCCTTAACCCTTAGTTCCTGTTATATTTACTTCTAATAGATATTTATTGGTGAATAAAAAGAAAATTAAAGTTGGTATTATATAAAATAATGAAATTGACGTTAATAATCCATAATCAACAAATCTAAAATCTCCAATTATTCCTTTGATATATCTTGATAAAGTCCAGGTTTGCTGATTTAAAATAAATGTATTTATAAAAATAAATTCTGACCAACCTGATAAAAACCCAAAAATTGCAGCAACAGCTATACCCGGCTTTACCAATGGCAGGATTATTTTTCTAAAAACCTGTATCCTTGTATATCCATCTACCAAACCTGCCCATTCAATTTCCCATGGTAATTGATCATAAAATCCCTTCATAATCCATGATCCCCATGGTATTTCCAGAGCAGCTTTTAACAAAATAACGCCACCTAATGTATTAATTAAATTTAAAGTATTTAATACATAATAAATTGCAACCAACAATGAAACAGATGGAAATGAATGCAGTACAAGAATTCCTTTTAAAATAGGGACACGTCCTTTAAACTTAAATCTTGAAAGTGCATAACCGGCAAAACTTGATACAAAAACTTCAAAAGCCATTACAAGAAAAGCTACAATAAAAGTATTAAATGTAACAGACCAAATATTAGGATATCCTTTAACTGATTCCCATAAAAATCTCCAGTGTTCTAAAGTAAATTCTTGTGGAATTATCCCATATTTCATACCATTTGAAAATGAGCTTAATATAAGCCACATATAGCTTAAAATTATAGGTAAGCTTATAAATGTTAAAACAACATAAACAATAATACGTGTTATTTTTTCCTTTTTTCTTTGAAAATATGTTATTTTATATTTTTTTTCAGTCATTATGAATCAACCTCGATTCTAGGATCTTCCATCATGCTTCCGAATTTGAATACTTTCAAATATAGTAATGAAGCTACAAAACCTAATATTACTAAAACTAAAGATAATGATGCACCATAACCAAATCTGAAATTTTCAAATGCAGTATGGTATGTATATAATGCCCATACTTCTGTAGAAAATACCGGACCTCCATTGGTTAAAATCAAAATATATTCAAATGATGTCAACAAAGATAAAGTTTGATAAGCAGTTGTAAAAAGAATTTGCCATTTAAGGATAGGTAAAATTACCTTTCTAATAGTAAAAAACCATCCTCCGCCATCAACCTTAGCAGCATAAATATAATCACGTGGTATAGATTTTATCGCTGATGTAAATAAAATCATTCCAAAAGATGCTCCAACAAATCCATTTGCAAAAATAACAATTAACATTGGATGAGAACTTAAGAAATTTATAGGATCTTTTCCGAAAATCTCTGTCCTAACGCCATTTATCATTCCGAATTTTGTTGGATCAAATATCCATAACCATAATAATGAATATACAACAGAAGGAGTTAATCTTGGCAACATCCATATTAATCTAAAAAATAATCCGCCTTTTTCATCAATGGAAGTTGTTAATAATGATAAAATCAAAGCTAATCCCACATTAAAAAATGTCAAGGTCAAAATTACATATATAAATGTATTTTTTATAACTATGGGTATTAAAAAGTCTGAAAACATATCCTTAAAATTAGTAAAACCGTGAAAATCCCAATTAAATGAATAGTCCATATTGGTAAATGAAAGAATAATTGTTAATATTGCAGGTACAACAAAAAATACTATTACAAGCAAAATTCCTGGAAATAAAAAGAAAAAAAGTGAAAGTTTCGTCCCCTTTTTATAATTTTTTTTCGAGATAGTCATTTTATATCAACCCCTTTACTTTAAATACTCTCTCTCCAACAAAGGGAGAGAGAGTAAAAAAATCTACTTCTTTATAATCACATTATCTTTCAGCCTTGATTTCAAGGTCATTTCGACAAATCTAATTGCTTGATCAGGTGTAAATCTTCCAGCTTCCAAAGCTGTAATTGCATCAAAAATTGATTTGTTATATTCATCAAATCTATCGTTATTAGGTATGAAAGAGGTGTAAGGTAATAATTTGGTTACTTCTTTTGTAAATTCATCTTTTGCATAATATTGGTTACTCATCTCTTCGAATCTTATAGCTAAATGTCCGCTGTCTATAGCATGTTTAGCATTTAAATCTGCTGCGGAAGCTAAGGTTATCAATAATGTAGCTAATTCAGGATATTTTGATCTTGATGTAACCATATACACAACAGGATGTGATAATGTATTACCAGGATAACCTTTATAAGCGCTAGGAGTTAAAGAAAATGCGAATTTTTCTTTTATATCTTCATTAGTATATCCAAACATTTTTTTCCATTCTGCAACATTCCAGGTTCCACCCATATGGAATAATACATTGCCTTCTGGTCCAGCAAATGAACTATGAACTGAATTCCATGGGGTTCCAATCAAAGTTTTTGGTGTAATTTTATATTTGTTTGATATATCATAGAAAAACTGGAATGCTTTTCTCATATTTGGTTCATCAAAAACTAATTTATTAGTAGTTTGGTCATATATTTGTGCTCCGAAAGATGTGAAGATTTGGAAATAGTCAATACCTTTTGAAGGTCTATGCCATAATCCCCATTTTACAACACCTTTTCTAATACCTTCTTGAGCAATTTTTACTAAGTCATATAATGTGTATTCACCAGTATTGAATTTTTTCATCATTTCATCTATTTGAGAATCGGTGTAACCCATTTCTCTCAATTTATCTCTTCTTGCATACAATGGTCTAGCTTCAGTGTCCTGAGGGATAGCATAAATTTTACCTTTAAACTTTGTTGATTTCCACAATGAAGGTATTATGTCATATAACCCTAAATCCCAAAATTCCTTAACATAAGAATCTATAGGTATAATGTAATTTGCTGCTGCCCACATTCCTATATCATCATGACCACTAGTTATAATATCAATTTGTTGTTTTCCTGATTGAAATGCTATCAAAGCTCTTTGCTTATATGAACCCCAATCTGTAGAATCAAATGATACTTCTAAATCAATACGTATATCGGCTCCAGCGGTTTCTAACATTTTGTTTAATCTTTCAGCTGCTTTTTCTAAATTAACTTTTCTGTTAATTGACGGATCATCAGGTCCGACTGTCCAGGCTACCATTTTTATAGTTTTTACACTAAACATCAATGTAGTTCCAATAATCAATAATACCATCAACATACCTAATTTTTTCATACTAATCCCTCCTGAAATAGTTTTTAATTACCCTTTATAAGGACCTTTATATTGCATTTTTTTTGTTGTGATTTCAGCTGCATAATTTAAAGCATTTTGAAAATCCATTTTTTTTCTTGCTACCAAATATGCAGCTACGCATGTATCACCTCTGCCCGTCCTTCCTTCAATTTTATACTTTCCAAAAGAAGATTCTAAAATTTTATTATCTACTCCTAAAATAATCCCTCTGTTATGGGTTAATAAAACCTCTTTAGCTCCATATTCTTTTATGATTTTTAATGCTTTTATAGGATCATTTTCCTGTGTCAATATATATGCTTCTTTAATATCAACTTTAAATATATCAACTAAGGGTAAATACTTAAGTTTGAATTCCCAATCTGAATAATTCATATTTCTATTTTCATCAACATTCCTTAAAAAGCCCTGAGCATCGAGACCTAAAATTTCCGCCTTTTTCCTAATTACTGGAATAAGCTCTTCAGGAAATTCACCATGCCATAATGGAGAAATATGAATTATTTCATCATTTAAATTTTCAAAGTCTTTTACAGCAAAAGAATCAGCTTTTGATAACATTCGACTCATCCTATGATCTGGATCTCCTGAGGGATAAACATTCTCGATAGATGTGGAAGTTTTAGAATAGCACCATTTGACTTTTATAAGATTTTTATCCAAATCAGAAAATAATTGTTGGTCGTTTTTTGAAACTTTGGTTATTACATTTACTTCATTATTTAATGAAGCTGCAGCAATTGAACCAAAAAAGACACCTCCGCCTGGAATTTCTAATTTATTTTTTATGACTGAATTTTCCATAACTATGTTTATATCTTTTGATACGTGCCCTATAAATGTAATTGACATAATATAACCCCCAGTTAAACACAATCAATTTTTATTTTGTTTTCATCAAAAAAAGTTAAAAATTCAATAGGCATTGTGTTGCCTGATATAATACCTGTAATATCTTTAAAATCAGCAAAAGAAACAAAAGATTTTTTTGAAAATTTTGATGAATCAGCAACAATAAATTTTTTTTCCGAAGAATTAATAATCGCTTTTTTTAATTCTGCTTCAAGAAAGTTCGCAACCATGAAACCTTTCTCTTTAGAAATGCCAGTTGTCCCGAGAAATGCAATATCTAAATTTAATTCTTTTAATAATTTTATAGACCATGGTCCAACAATTGAGAAACTGTTAGTTCTTATTGTTCCACCTAAAAGAATTATTTCATAATGGCTTTCTACAAGTTTTTCAGCTATATATATATTATTTGTTATAATAGTCACACCGTTAATATGTTTTTCTTTTAGCAATTCTGCAATATAGTAATTTGTGCTACTACTATCAAGGACAACAGTGTCATCTTCCTGTATGTATGAATATGCTTTTTTAGCAATTATTTTTTTTTCATTACTCATTTGTTTTATTTTACTCAAAAAATTCCATTCTACCTTTGCATGATCTGGTAAAATGGCACCGCCATGAGTTCTAATCACTTTCCCTAATTCTTCTAAATAAGATAAATCTTTTCTTATAGTTACAGCACTTACATTTAAAAATTTAGATAATTCATTTACGGATGCTTTCCCTTTGTTTTTTATAAAATTTAATATTTTCTTTTGTCTTTCTTCAGCAAACATAATATCATCCTTTCTCTAAATTATCATACATATACTAACAATATTATTTTAATACTTTATTTATATTTTTCAAAATTCATTAATATATCTTTATGTTCTCTTACAAAACATTATGAATTGTTATAATTTAATTTCGTTTATTTTCGTATTATTTGAAAAAACGAAAATAAACGAAATAAAATAAAAGTCAGATAGTTCAACTATCTGACTCTAAAATATAATATAATAATATTTAGCAAATTTTATTTTATAGTAATAGCAAAAATATGCATGGTTGGTTTCTTGGGAAGATAAATATATTTGATTTTTTTATTCTTTAATAAAAACTTGTTTAAATAAATTTTAGGATTCAAATTTTCTTTTATACCAATACCATTATATCTATATTTTGTATCAATAACGATATTTTCATTAAAAATAGGTTGCTGGCACCAATCAGAAAAACTAAGTATTTCTTCTTGAAGTGTTCCATCAGTATATTCAATAATAAGTTTTGCTTGGTAATTTCCGTGATCAGATGATCCTAAAATATATAAAGTATTTCCAATTATATTTTTTAGTTCTAATTTTTGCCCAACTGCTATTAAATTATCTAAACCTTGGATTTTTATTTTAAATAGTATGTTGTTATATTTTAATATATTATTAGATAAATATTTTTCAATTTCCTCTGCAGGATATTTAGCACCGAAAACTCCATCTGGATTGTCAAAGTTTCCTTCTTTCCTTTCTGAAAATTCTACAATACCATTATTATTAAAAATATTATCTAAATTTGCAATATAATAGTTATCCTTCTTTATAAAATCTATTTTTATATTTAATAAGTCTTTTTTATATGAAATATCATCACCATTATATGAAATAATTCTATATTCATTATTTAAAATCTCAAAAAATTCATTTTTTACTTTAACAACAAATTTGAATTTTTTTGGAATAATCAATATTTGATCCAGATATAACGTTTCTTTAGGAGTTATCGAAATTGTTAATTTACCTTTTTCAAGTTCAATAGGAATAAAAATTTTATTATTTACTATTATTTTATTTTTACCGGAATATATTTTTATTTTTGAATCAGGAATTTTTCCTATTAAATATATATAATAGTTTCCTGAAATATTTATATATGTTTTCAAGGCTATTTTTTCATTGGTTTTAATCTGTATATTATTTGTATTTTCTAATTCAAATGAATAAATTCCATAATCCATTTTTTCAGCCTCTAAAAGTAAAGAATTTCCATTGTCTATAGTTTTTGAAAAATAAAATTTTTCAAAAGTTTTTGGTAATTCATTCAATCTTTCTAAAGAAATTAGATATGACACAGTTGATTCTGCACCAGCATTTTGATTAATATAAACAGAATGCATGCCATCGAATCCTTCTCCGTTTTTGCCGGTAAAAGGAGAGTTTAAATGGTTATTCCCATTATAAAAAGAACCAAATAAAAATGCTTTAACAGCATAAATATCTTCTTTTGTCACAAGATATAGTTTTGATAAAGTAGAAATTATTGTTTCTAACCCATAAGATAAATATGGATATTTTTTTATATAATCTTTTATTTCATATACAGGTCCAATTGAAAGTAGTAAATCATAAAAATCGACATATTTTTTTACAGAATTTAAATATTTTATATTTTTTGTAATTTTATAAACTTCAATGAGAGCCTCACCCTGTCTTGATCCCCATGTATGCCATAAATAACGATTATTATCAGAACTTTCGTTATAAGAGCCGCTAAAAGGTCCATTTGATATTTGTGTTTTTAATATTGAATCAGCTATGTTGATTATATAATTTAAGTCACTATTGTTTGGGTACTGATTATAGTAAGCGGATAATCCTAATAAAAAAATTGAAGACACATCGGAACTTTTATTTAATAAATAATTAGAATCCAGTTTTTTTAATAAAAAAGATTTGGCCTTTTTAGCAGAATTTATCAATTTTTTATTAAATAAATCATCAGGAAATACATTTATAGCATTACTCAAAGCCCAAAAAGCCCTTGCAGCCCACCAACTTCCTGATTTTTTACTTGTTATTCCATATTTGTTTATATTTCCATTTTTTAAAATGAAATTGTAGAAATCACCATCAAAATCTTGCATAGAGATGACAAAATTTAAAGCTTCTTTAGCTCTTTGATAATAAAAATCATTTTTATTTGTTTTGTAAAGATCTGTATAAAGTATAGCAACTCTTGCAACATCATCTACACAGGTAACGCCTTCACCGATAGCTTCTTTATGTACATATTTTTGACCATATTTATCGGCGTATATCCAATATCCAACTACATTTTTATCGTTTATCTTAAAGGTATCTCTTAAAAATTCGAGATGTGAGAAATTTAATTCAATTGAAAATAAATTTAAAGAGAAAAATACGATAAAAAAAAGAATTATGTATTTATTTTTCATATTCACCCTCCAAAAAAGGGCACGTTAAGTGCCCTTATATTATTTTTCGATTACATGAATTCCTTGAATTTCAGCAGAACGTTTTTCTAAAAAGTTAATAGCTTCTGTTGTATCACGAGATTGGAAAATAGAATAATACCTATTATACTTTACAACATCTCCAGCTTTAAATTTAGCCATCCAGTATTTTCCAACATTTTCTTCAGAATACGGTGGAAAAACACCTTTAGTTGCTTTATAATTATCCATTTCACCTGGTAACCATCTGAAAATACCATCTCTGAATTCTCTACTTTCATAGAACCAAAAATCATGGAAAACAAAGTCTTTTAAATCGGAATATACAACAGGTTTTTCTGGTAATATTTCTGCTGCACCAATTCCATATTTTGGTGAGAAATTAGCCCTCCAATTTTCTTCAGAAACAAAAGCATATGTTGCTCCCCACCATAAAGGTTTCATGGAATCAATAGCAGAAAATTCAATATATGGTTTTCCATTTACGTATTTTATAGCATTTCTTTGTGACCAGTAATCTAAAGGCGTTCCATTTATTTGTTCAGCCCATACCATTCTTCTAAATAATGGAAGAATATGTAAAGCGTTATCATCAACGCTTGTGATAGGTGATGTAGCCATGACCTGCAATTTCATTATGTCAACATAGTTTGTAAAAGAAAATGTATTTTCAACTAATACATCACCAGTTTTAAAAATATATGTTACCATATGTTGATTTAATCCTGGTAGCAATCGGGAATATAAATCAGAAATAACTGTTACTGCAATAGGACCAGCATCCAAAACTCTAACTTTTTCAATAGATAGGCCAGATGAAGTCATTTCTACATGTTTTCCTAATTTTCCATTGATATAGAAAGTGCTTCCAGACCAGCCAGCTATTCTTGCAGTTCCTAATTCGTTATATATATTTCCTTTTATATCTTTATATCTAACGAAGTTTGCCAAACCATATTTATTTATTTTTATATCAAAGTCTTTTGAAGTGATTAAATATTCATCGTTATTTTTTTCAATAGAAAAATAAGGATTGAAATTCATTAAATCCATATTTGAGTCATCTGAAATGATGATTTTAGCAGTTTTTTTAAACGTGAATAACAATACATCGTCAGAAGATATACGTTTGTTGCCGTCTATATCATCGATTTGATAAGGTAAATAATTTCCGTTTTCATCAACAACTCTGATAGAATACCAATTAGCTTCGAAATCTTCACCAACAATATCAAGCATTTTTGAAAAAGAAATTTTATAAGGTACTTCCATCCATGTCATTTGATTAGTACGTACTTCAATGACCTTTTCTTCTGCCATTACAAAAATAGTCAAAATAACAACTAAAGTCAAAAATACAAATTTTTTCATAATATACCCCCTTTTAATATTTGTAATGTTCTTTCATTTTTTTATTTTCAGGAAGACAAATAATTTCTTTTAAAACATCTTTTACTTGTTCATAAGAATGAGTCCTTCTATCTCGAATTAAAAATTCTTCAAGAAGTTTAATATCACCAGTTAAAAATGCTTCAAGAGCCATCTCCATTCGTATCATTCTAGGATAAAGATAATAATATAAAATTCTTTTATTTAACTTAGGAAAAATTTTTTCAGGATGAATTCCATTTTTATTTACCTTAACTGGAACTTCAACAGCGACATTTTTGGGGATATTTTCAATAATGTTTGAGTTCATTATATTTAACACAAGGCGAACTTCCTTATTATTTACAATAGCATTTATAAAAGGAATATGTTGTTCTTTGCTTAAAGAATTTGGATTCAATATATTTTTCATTTCTTCTTTAAAATGCGATTGTAATTTATATCTTTTTAAAGAGATTTCTAATAATTTTGAAAAATCTTTTTCCGGATTTTCTGTAACTAACCTTGATAAGTATTTAATAGTTTTTGTTACTTCTTCAAGCATGTTTTGATACCATTTCCAGCCTAATTCTGAATCAGCACCACCCCAAGGTATACCATACCATTTTTTCTTATCTTCAAAAGTGTAATGATATTTCCAAGAACTATTCCTAACAGTATCACCAATTGGAAATAAACCATAAAAGTTATACATATCAATGGCTGCCGGACTCAACTGATCATTAAACGGATGTTCTGGATTATATTGGTAGTTTTCTTCTATCCATTTTTCCAATAAAGGATAAGCATTTTTCCCATTATATTCAAATTTATTTAACCATATAGCATGATTAAAGCCAGCGACTTGCCATGATACTTTATTTTTATCGATATTCAAATTTTTAATAATATCTTCAATACCATAGTGGCCATGGCATATCCCTATTATTTTTATAGAAGACTCTCTTGAAATTAGTGTAGTTATTTCAAAAACAGGATTAGCACCTTGTATTAACCAAGCATTGGGTGAAAATCTTTCCATAAGTTTTGCAACAGTAAGAGCAAAACTTAACTGGTTGTAGTTAGAGATTGTAAAATAATCAGAAACCATATTAAATTCTTGAGAATCAATACCTCTATAATACCCATATTTTTCACTAATACTTCTAACTTTTTCTAAATATTTGTGTCCACCAACCATTGCTGTATTAATGACAAAATCTGAATTTTTAATTGCTTCTTCTAAAATAGAAGTCTTTTTAAAATTAATAGATGCATTCAATTTATTAGCAATTTCATTTGCTAATAAATATATAGCATTTAATCTTTCTTCATCAATATCCATTAAAGTTATTTTACTATTTGACAACTCATTTGTTTTACATATATCACTTATAAGTTTCATTGAAAAAACAGCACTTCCAGCCCCGATTATACTAATATTCACACTCATAAAACTCACCTCAAAATGAAGATATCCGTATTTCTATTTTAGTTAAGCGCTTACACATTTGCATTATATAATATAAATTCATTTATTCAAAACATATTTTAAGCTGAATATTAGTTTTTAGAAGATATTATAATTAAAAATCGTTTATTACGATGGAATTTCTTTTATTTTTATAAATTATAAAAATAATAAAAAATTACAATGAAAAATTAGAATTCCTTTGATAATAATACGTAAGATACTATAAAAAACTATAATCAATATTAACTAGTCATTTTCAAATTTTTGTATTTTAATTATCTATGATATTATATTATTAGTTAAGCGCTTACACAACGAGGTGATAATATGGCAACAATAGAAGATGTTGCAAAGTTGGCTGGAACATCAATTGCAACAGTTTCTCGTGTATTAAACAATAAAGGAAAATTTTCAGAAAAAACAAAAATAAAGGTTTTAAAAGCTGTTGAAGAACTTAATTACAAACCTTCGAGTCAAGCAAAACATTTAGCAAAGGTAAAATATGGTTTTAAAATAGGAGTTTTAATTAGTAATAGAATAAAAAATATATTAGAAAAAAGAAAAAATGAATATGGTGAAATGGATTTTTATTCTACAGTGTTAAAAGGAATATACGATGGAGCAAAAGAAAATAAAGCTGAAATAAGATTAATGACTTTTGATGAATTTATAAATCAAAAAAAAATATGCGATGGTATACTGATTTTGGGTTCAGATAAAATTCCATTTGAGATTTTAGATTGCAAGATACATAAAGTTTTGATTGATAATTATATTATGGGTAAAAAAATAAATGCAATAATTTCAAATGGTTTTGATGGAGCATATTATGTTATAGATAAGATGATAAAAAGAGGGTATAAAAAAATTGTACATGTACACGGATCTTTAGAATTTTATGGTTTTAGGAGAAGGTTTGAAGGATATGAATTGGCAATGAAAAATAGTAATTTACTGCCTATAACTTATGAAGTTGCAGAAACTCAAAATTCTATAAATTATATTATAGATTTAATCTTATCAAAAAATCCAGAAATAATTTTCACATCAAATGATCCAATTGCTGTAATGATTATAAATATTTTGAAAAAAAAGAAAATTAGAATACCTGAGGACATACAAATAATAGGGTTTGATGATATTGTATTTTCCTCAACAGTTGAACCATCATTATCTACAGTAAAAGTTTTTAAGTATGAAATGGGAAATGTTGCATTGGAAAGAGTTATTGAACTTATTAATGGTAAAAATTTACATCCGTACGTAACTTCATTATTTACCGAATTTATAGAAAGAAAATCTACAAAGGGGGTTTGAAAATGAAAAAGTTATTATTCGTTTTATTCTTAACATTAATTATTATGTCATTTGCAAAAACAAAAATAGTATTTTGGACAGCGCCTAATCCTAATCAAGAAGCATATTGGAAAAAGTTAGTTTCAGAGTATGAAAAATTAAATCCGGATATAGATATAGAATGGACTACTATTCCAGCAGCTGGAAGCTCTGAAGAAGCAATTTTAAGTGCTATAGCTTCGGGAAGAACACCTGATATATGTACTAATATTTTTTCTGGTTTTGCAGCACAATTAATTGAATTAGATCAACTGGTTGAATTAAGTAAATTACCTGGTTTTGATGAGGTAGTTTCACAAAGAAAAATGAATGATATTATAAAAGGTTGGAAATTTATGGGTAAAAGTTATGTTTTACCTATATATTCAAATCCTATATTAATGTGGTGGCGAAAGGATATATTACAGGAATATGGATTTAAAAAACCTCCTAGAACGTATTCTGAAATTTATGAACTTTCAAAAAAATTTGTTGTTCCAAAAGAAAAATATACTATGAGAGTAGTTGCAGGGAGAAATTGGTGGGATAGATGGTTTGATTATATTACTTATTATTATGCTGCAAGTGAAGGAAAACCTTATATAGATTTAAAAAAGTATCGTGCAGTATATAATAACGACGCGGGGATAAAAGTAGCTAAGTTTTTTGAAACAATGTTTAAAAATAAATGGACAGCTGTTGATTTAGGTAATGCTCCTTTATATAACGGTGTGATAATTGGAAGTTTAAAAGGTCCATGGGAAATACCATATGCAGAAAATCAGTTCCCTGAAATAATAAAAAATATTACTATAACTCCACCAGTAGTTCCAGATAATTATCCAAAGGACAAACCTATTTACACTTTTGCAGATACTAAAGGATTAGTTATATTTAAAAGTTCCAAACATCAAAAAGAAGCATGGGATTTTGTAAAATGGGTATATTCTAATCCGGAAAATGATAAATTATGGTTAGAAATGACAAAGATGCCACCTGCAAGGTCAGATTTGCTAAAGAATCCACTTTTTAAAGACTTTTTTGATAAAAATCCTTTAGCTGCTGAGTATGCAAAATATGTTGGATATGCAATACCTCCAGCTTTAATTTCGAAAACAGTAGATGTGCAGGATGAAATGACTTATAGTTTAATAGAACCTATTATGTATGGAAAAGCAAATGCAGAAGATGCTGTAAAAAATTCTGTGAAAAAAATTAATAGAATAATATGGTGATTATATGACAAAAAATATAAGAAAAAGAGAAGCCCGAAAGGGGCTTCTTATATCCTCAACATACCTTGTATATGCGGCTATTTTTTGGGGATATCCATTTGTATGGCTTGTAATTTTAGCTTTTTCCAGATGGCGATATGTAGGCTCCCCCAGATTTGCAGGTTTTAGAAATTTTTTAAGAGTATTATATGATCCTATATTCTGGAAAGCTTTTTTTAATGTATTAAATTTTTTAATGTATTATATTCCCATTGTATTAATTTTTTCTTTATTGTTTGCATTGGCTTTGAGTAAAATAAAATATGGGAAAACATTTGTAGCCTTATCCTTTTTAGTAGCAAATATATCTTCTGGTGTAGCTTATTCAATAATGTTTTCTAAATTGTTTGCTGAAAATGGTCCTTTAAATCAGATAATCTATAAATTATTCAATACAACTATTCCATGGTTTACAAGTCCTCAATTAGCAATGTTTTCCATTTCATTAATTGTTGTATGGAAATTTATAGGTTATTATGGTTTGATATTATATGCTGGTATAATAAGTATTCCAAACAATATATATGAAGCTGCAGAATTAGATGGAGCAAATAAATATGTTAAATTTTTTAAAATAACATTGCCACTGTTAAATCCCTCAATAGTTATGGTTTTAGTTTTTGCAATATCATTATCTTTTGGGATATTTACTGAACCATATATGATTACAGGTGGTGGTCCCATGAGAAGTACTTTAATGCCAATGATGGTAATGTATACATCAGCCTTTCAAAAGTTGGATCCAACATATGCAGCAACAATGTCTATATTTACTGCTATATTTAGTTTTGTCATTATCTGGATAACAAGAAAATTATTTGAAAGAGAAGTTGATATAGTATGAAAAAAATACGTGTTATAATTTTTCATATAATAATGTTTTCATTGTCATTATTATGGTTATATCCATATATCTGGCTATTTATGTCCTCTCTAAAACCTTCAAATGAAATATATACAAGATTTTGGCCAACGCATTTTACATTAGAGCATTTTAAATTCATACTAGAAAGTGCAAAAAAAATGCAAAGACCTTTTATACGTGCGTTTTTTAATAGTTTGTTTATTTCATTAACTGTAACTATTTCTGTTGTGTTAACATCAGCAATAATTTCTTATGCATTAGCTAAGCTAAGATTTAGAGGTAGAGATAAAATATTTGATTTTCTAATTTTTCAAATGGTATTTCCCGGATTTATGTTTACTATTCCACTTTATATTTTGATAAGAAATTTAGGATTATTGAATACTTATTCTGCTCTTATATTACCAAGTTTAATGAGCGGATGGGGAATTTTTATGTTAACACAGAGTTATAGAAGTACTCCAAATGATTATATTGAGGCTGCAAAAATGGATGGCGCTACTGATTTATGGATAATTTTTAAAATAATGATGCCTTTAAATAAATCAGCACTTTCTATAGTTTCATTATTTACATTTATAGGTATATGGGATAATTTTATGTGGCCATTAATTGTAATGAAGGATTATAATAAAATGCCATTGTCTGTTTTATTGGCAAGTTTTAATCATGAATATGGCGCATATATTGGTCCAATATTAGCAGGTTCTGTTATACAAACTATTCCTATGGTCATTCTGTTTTTAATATTTAGAAAATACTTCTTACAAGGAATTTCAATTACATTAAAGTGAGGTGTTTTAATTGGAACTAAAATTAAAAAGGCATCCATTAAATCCGTTATTTTCACCAAACCCAAATCATTTGTGGGAATCAAGATTTGTATTTAATCCAGCAGTAGTATATGACGGAGATTTGTTTCATATGCTATACAGAGCACAAGGTGAAGATATGGTATCAAGGATAGGATATGCTGTTAGTACAGATGGAATACATTTTAACAGAATGGAAAAACCCGTATTTGAACCTGAAGATATAAGTGAGATGTATGGTGTTGAAGATCCGAGGTTAACTTATATTGATGGGAAATATTATATGTGTTACACAGCATATTCACCCACTAATATAAGTGTTGCTTTAGCATCAACAACAAATTTCTTTAATTGGGAAAGATATGGAATTGTTTTGCCAGAATCTCCAAATAAAGATGCTGGAATTTTATCAGAGAAAATAAATGATAAATATGTAATGTTTCACAGATTGGAACCAGACATTTGGTTAGCTTTCTCAGATGATTTAGTTCATTGGGGTGATTATATAAGTATTGCTAAACCCAGAGAAGGTTATTGGGATGATTTAAAAATAGGTATAGCTGGGCCACCATTAAAAACAGAATACGGATGGTTGTTGCTTTATCATGGGGTTCAAAAAGCTCCACGAAATATTTATAGATTAGGATTTATGTTGTTAGATCTGGAAGATCCAACAAAAGTTTTAAAGAGAAGTGAAAAACCTATATTAGAGCCAGAAGAACCATGGGAAAAGTTTGGTGGAGTACCTATGGTAGTATTTTCTGATGCAATGGTAGAATATAATGATCAATATTATATTTATTATGGGGCTGCTGATAATTATATTGCATTAGCCACTATAACAAAAGAAGAAGTTTATAAATGGATTAAAGAATAAGGCCCATAATGGGCCTTATATTAATGATTATGAAATTTTTCTTTTACTTCATATTCTCTATCAAATAGCTTTTGTTCTTTTAAATCATTTATAATTTCTTCAACAGTTCCATCAGCACCTCTAATTACATGAATTCCGAGTTGTTCGAAAAATGTAATTGCTCTTCCTCCAATCCCTCTGGCTATAAGAAGACTAATACCTTCTTTATGCAAGTAATTTGGTATATCCCCAGGTCCATGTTCTTCTAAAGGATTTTTTATTATACTTAATTTGTACTCACCATTTTCCTTGAGAATAATAAAGGCAAAGTATGGTGCATGTCCAAAATGTTCGCTGATTTTAGAATTTTTTCCATCATCGTTTAATACAGGAATCGCTATTTTCATTATTTCCCTCCTTGACATATATGTTTTAAATATATATTTCAATTAATATTATAAACTGATTTTTTTATTTTTATATGAGAATAAAATAACAATTATATTTCAATTTCTTTTACATAACGAGCAATTATATCTATTTCATAATTAACAAATTCATTTATTTTCAAATATCGTAGGTTTGTATTTTTATATGTATGTTCTATTACCTGTATTTCAAACGAATCCAGATCTTTTTTTGCAATCGTTAAACTAATACCATTAATTGTAATAGCTCCTTTGTTAGCAATAGCCCATTTTTCTGTTGGGATTTTAAATTTCATCCAGTATGTATTTGAAGATTTTTTAATACCTAAAAATTTGATTATTCCATCAACATGCCCGGTAACAATATGCCCACCAAGAAAATCAGTTAATCGCAAAGCCCTTTCGAGATTAACTATTTTATTATTGTAATATTTTAAATTTGTTTTTATATATGTTTCCTCGCCTATTGAAAAATAAAGTTTATTATTATCAATTCTTTCTACAGTTAAGCAAACACCGTTAATAGCAATGCTTTCGCCTAATTGAACATCTTTAAAGGGATTATCTATAATAACTGATTTATTTGCAATGCGAATTTTTGCTAGTTGTTGTATTATTCCTGTAAACAAGGTATCAACTCCCAATATATATTATTATCAATTTTTTTACTTTTAACAGGTTTGAATTTTATAGAATCTTTTATATTATTAATTTTTAATTTATTGAAAGGAGAAATGCCGTTACCAATAATCTTAGGAGAATAAAAAACATGAATTTTATCGACAAGATTATTTTTTAAAAATAAGGATAGAATTGTCGCACCACCTTCAACTAAAATGCTGTCTATTCCTTTTTCATATAAAATATTCAATATCTTATTTATATTTGTTTCATTTATTATCTCCGTATTTTTATGTTTTGGAGCAACTTTAAGAATAGAAAAAATTATATTTTCTCCTTTTTCAGTAAAAATATTTAAATTTTTATTATAAAAAATTCCTTCTTTATCTAAAATAATTCTTATCGGTTTTCTTCCGTTTTTTATTCTGCAGGTTAATTTTGGATTATCATATATTAATGTATTGGCTCCAACCAAAATTGCTGAATAATAATTCCGCAATTTATGAACTAATTTTCTTGATTTTTCATTGGATATCCATTTTGAATCAAAATTTTTCGAAGCGATAAAGCCATCCATAGTCATTGCGAATTTTAGGGCAATAAAAGGCCTTTTTTTATTAACGTAAGTAATAAAAATCTCATTTAATTCTTTTATTTCATTTTCTAAAATACCGAATTTTACATTTATTCCATTTTCTTTTAAAATTTTTACTCCATTTCCGTTGACTAATGGATTAGGATCTAACATCCCTATATAAACTTCTTTGAAGCCTTCTTTTGCCAATCTGTTTGCACAAGGTGGGGTTTTTCCAAAATGAGAACATGGTTCTAAAGTTACATACATTGTAGCTCCTTTTATATCAATCTTTTTTTCTTTAGCATTATCAATAGCTACAATTTCCGCATGTCTTCCACCATAGTATTCATGATAACCTTTTGATATAACTTTTCCATTTTTTACTATAATAGCTCCAACTAAAGGATTTGGGTTTACTTTTCCAATCCCTTTTTTAGCCTCTTTTATTGCTAATTTCATAAAATATTCATGATTCATAAAATCACTCTTTCAAGATTTTATTCAGATTAGCCATTTCTAATGCTGCCATTGCAGCTTCAAATCCCTTATTTCCTGCTTTAGCACCTGATCTATCTATGCTTTGTTCAAGCGTTTCTGAGGTTACTATTCCAAAAGTAATTGGTACATCAGACATCAAATTCAATTGAGCAATTCCTTTTGAAACTTCATTAGATACAACTTCAAAATGATATGTTTCACCTCTAATTACCACACCTAAAGCTATAATTGCATCGTAATTCTTTTTTATTAATTTTTTTACTACAAAAGGAATTTCAAAAGTACCTGGAACTTTAAAAATATCGATATTATTTTCTTCTACATTATGCCTTTTTAAAGCGTCCAGAGATCCATCTAATAATTTTTCAGAGAAAAATGAATTGAATCTTGAAACTACAATGCCAAATTTCAAATTCTTTCCATCAAAGATTCCTTCTATAACCTTCATTTATATTTCCTCCTTTATTTTAATTTTATGATTCATTTTTAACTTTTTAATTTTTAAGTAAAACTTGTTTTCTGGAGTAATTTCTCCAATATGCGTATCCATATTTTTTACATTAATTCCGTATTTTTTTAATTGTTTAACTTTATCTGGATTATTTGTCATTAAAATAATATTTTTAATATTTAATGATTTTAATATTTGAGCAGCTATAGCATAATCTCTATTATCGGCTGGCATTCCAATTTTTAAATTAGCTTCTACTGTATCCAAACCATTATCTTGTAATTTATATGCTTTTATTTTATTAGTAATACCAATATCTCTTCCTTCCTGTCTTAAATATATTATTAATCCACTACCTATATTATTTATTTTTTGCATGGCTAAATGTAATTGGCTACCACAATCGCATTTTTTTGAATTTAATACGTCGCCAGTTACACATTCTGAATGAATTCTAACTAATAAAGGGTTATTATTTAAATTGCCTTTATATATTGCAAAATGTTCTTTTTTATCAAAATTATTTTCAAAACCAATAATTTTAAAGTTTCCAAATTTTGTAGGTAGTTTGGCTTCTGTAATAGGTTTAACATATAAGTTGTTTTTTACTGTTTCAATAACTATATCTTCTACAGAAATTATAGGTATTTTGAATTTTTTAGATAATGATTTTATGTAATTAAAGTTATGGGAGTTTCCATTTTCATCTAAAATTTCGATTAAAGCTGCGAAAGGTTTAAATCCTAATAGTTTCATTAATTCAACGGAACTTTCAGTATGTCCTTTTCTTTTATTAATACCGATGCTTCCTAAAAGTTGAACATGACCAGGATATTTATAGTCATTTATAGTAGTGTTTTCTGTAATAGATTTTATAGTCTTTGCACGCTCATATGAAGAAATTCCTGTTACATTTTTTTTATGATCAATAGTTATGAAATAATTTGTATTTAATGCATCCATATTGTTAGATGGAAGTTTAAAAAAACCTTTTTGGATAAGATAAATTTCTTCAGCTGCTAAGCATAATAATCCCTTTCCTTGAGATACCATGAAATTAATAATATCGCTATTTGCTAATTCTGCTGGAAAAATAAAGTCAGCTTCTATTTCTTTTTTTTCATCCCAAATAATTATTGGTTTGCTTGATTCGAAAGTTTTAATTATATTTTTTTTATCCATAAATTCTCCTCCCAATAACAAAATTGCCCTGGATTTCTCCAGGGCATGATTTTTTATTACTATTGGCATATATATCAATAGAGATATCACTGTAATATACAAATAATAAATCTAAGTATATGCCTTTGTTCTCCTCCCATCCAGACTTTAACTGTCGGCTCTGGAATTTCACCAGATCAACCTTAATAGCATTTATTAAGGCTCGCGGGCTTTCACCGCCGGTCGGGAATTTCACCCTGCCCCGGAGAATATTCACTTCTTATGGATTATATCATATAATTATGAAAAAAACAACCTCATGTGAGGTTGTTTAATGTTGCAGTAAGGGAGGGCAGTTCTTTTATATCAAATGAATTTTGGGTGATTTTAATATTTAATAATTTGTTTTTATAAATAATGTTAAATTCTAGACTTTTCCAATGTTCAGGTATCCAGGGATTAAAAGTAATTTGTTCCTTATTATCAATATACATTCCACCAAACCCATAAATTATAGATTGCCAGGTTCCACCAGCGCTTGCAGCATGTAATCCAAAGGCTGTATTTCCTTGATTATTTTCCAAATCGACTAAAGCTGTTCTCATAAAATATTCATAGGCTTTAGAGTGATTACCTATTGCCAATCCCATTATTGCATACATACTGGGGCTTAAAGAGGATTTATGCATGGTTCTTTTTTCATAATATTCAAAATTTACCTTTTTTGTTTCAAAATCAAAATCTTCTGGTAACAAATGCATTAGCATTAGAACATCAGCTTGCTTAATTAACTGGTATTTATTTAAATTAGATAAATCGATACCTTCAGGCCATTCTGGCATATTTTTCTCATTGTATTTACTAATTGTGAAATCTTCAAGTTTAAAATAATTTTCGAATTGTTCAATTAAGTGAGAAGATTTATTCCATGGAATATATAATTTTTCAGCTACATCTTTCCATATTCTTAACTCACTGTTTGTCAAATTTATTTTTTTTATTATTTTTAAATAATTTTCTGGAAATTTTTGTTTTAGTATATTTAAATATTCAAAAGCTTTTTCTATATTCCATTTAGCCAAATAATTCGTGTAAAAATTATTATTAACATGTTCGTGAAATTCATCTGGCCCAATAACATTATTAATTTCATATCTATCTTTTTCATTATTATATTCAGCTCTTGAAGCCCAAAATCTTGCTGTCTCAAAAAAAATTTCTGCACCATAATTTACAAAAAATTCCCAATCATCAGTAGCTCTAAGATATTCTCTTATTGCGTAAGCAATGTCAGCTGTTATATGATATTCTATATCACCAGTCCATATTCGCACTTTGTTCCCATAATAATCCTCACCCCATTTTGGAGTCTCTTCCTGTCCGTTATCAGCAGATTCCCATGGATATTGGGCACCTCTATATCCATTTTTCAAGGCATTTTCTCTTGCTTTATCAAGAGTGTGATATCTATACATTAAAAATGATTTGGCTGCTTTTGGATATTCATATATATAAAATGGGAGCATGTATATTTCAGTGTCCCAAAAAACATGACCTTTATACCCTTCACCGTGCAATCCTTTAGCTCCAATACTAACCAATTCATCTTCAGGATTTGCGAGAGAAAGTAACGAAAAAATATTGTATCGTAAGGATTTATCAGCCTTTTCATCACCAACAATTTTTATATCAGCAATTTTCCATAATTCTTTAAATTTTTCATAATGATTTTTAAGTAGATTTTCAAAACCAATTTTTTTTGCTTTATTAATTTCTTTAATATTTTTATTAAATAAATCATTATGTCTTTTGGAGTCCAAAATGCTTGTATAAATGTTTATAGTATGACTTTCACCAACTTTTAAGTCAATATCAATAGATTGAGAAATAAAGTCGATGAAATTTCTTGAAGTTTTTGTAAAAGTGCTTTTTGTTTCTATGGTTGATAATATTCCAATTTTATTTTTTTCGTCTTTTGTCCATGCTTCTACATATATATAATCCTCTGATAAGATATGATTGTTTAGATAGTAGTGCTTCACGCGGTCTTTAGGGTGTTTTGTTGAATTATAAGTTCTACCATCGATAAATGTTTCTATTGTTATTCTGTCGCTAAAATTTTCTGAAGTTATAGTATAAGTCATTAAAGCTAAATTTTTTTTATCCATACTTAAAAATCTGTAACCTTCAATTTTCATTATTCTTCCTTTTTTATCTTTTAATCTCATTTTTTTGTATAAAATTCCTTGTTTCATATCCAATATCCTTTTAAATTCTAATATATTGCACTCAAATGGATTTAAATATTCATATTTTATATAAAGTCTTAATCCCCAGAAATAAGGGAAATTAACTAATTCCTTGACAGATGCTTCTGATTTATCAAAAATACCTGCAACATAAGTTCCAGGAGTTTCATTATAAAATAGATCTTCGTAAGTGCCTCTAACACCCAAGTAACCATTAGACAGTGTAAAAATAGTTTCTTTTACAGGAGAAATTTCAAAAATATTTTCTTCAAGTAGCCATTTTTTTTCAGATAAAATCATATTTTTGCCTCCTGTAATAAAATATTTAGTTTTTCAATATTTAATTCATTTAATGATTTTACAACTAGATTTGCATGTGACAATTCTATTTCATTCCCATGTCGGGCTATTCCAATAGTAACCATTCCAGCATTTATTCCAGCATTTATTCCTTCAATAGCATCTTCAATTACTATGCAATTTTGAAATTTAGTATTTAATCTTTTAGAAGCTATTAAAAAAATTTCCGGATCAGGTTTTCCGTGTTTAAAATCATATCCTGTTATAACATCATCAAATAAATTATAAATATTTAATGACTGTAAAATTTTTTTTGTATTTTTACTTGAAGAGGCAACGGCGATTTTTATAGAATTTTTCTTTAATAAGTTTATTAAATATAAAGCATCATCAAATATTTTTGGCGGATGATTTTCAATGAGATTTAAAAAATATTTTTGTTTTTCTTCGGCCATACTATTTAAAACTTCATCATTTTCATTTGATGCAATTGATGCTATACCTTTTATTCTCGGTTTTCCATCGACCTTTTCTTTGTAAATATTAAAGTTGAATTCATATCCATGATTTTTAAACATTTTTTCC
This sequence comes from Marinitoga sp. 1155, assembly GCF_001021175.1. Classification (NCBI taxonomy): domain Bacteria; kingdom Thermotogati; phylum Thermotogota; class Thermotogae; order Petrotogales; family Petrotogaceae; genus Marinitoga; species Marinitoga sp. 1155. Next base: position 76,016 of record NZ_AZAX01000005.1, read on the forward strand.
CATGCTTTGTAATGTAAAGGAACTGTATCTGTAATTACACCATCCATATCAAAGATAACAGCTTCTAACATATTATTCCTCCTAACCTTTTATTGCAGCTGCTTTTCCTGATTCTACAAATTGATTTTGGAAAGATAAAAAGATAATTATCATAGGTATTGTCATTAAAATAGATGCTGCCATCATATATTGCCAAAAAGTATAATAAGATGTTTTGAAAAAGTTTAATCCCATAGTTAATGTATACATCGTTTTATCAGAGGTAATTATTAGTGGCCACATAAAATCGTTCCAGGCGCCTAAAAAAGTATAAATTGCAAGTGCAGTCATAGCAGGTTTGGCATTTGGCAATACTATAGTAAAAAATGTTTTAATAATTCCTGCTCCATCAATTCTTGCAGCTTCTTCTAATTCTCTTGGAAAATTTAAAAAAAATTGCCTCATTAAAAATAATCCAAATACACCTGTTAATTTAGGTAATATTAAACCTGTATAGGTGTTTACCAGGCCAAATTTAACCATTAAATTATATTGAGGAATCATTACAACCTGAAAGGGCACCATCATTGTTGCCAGAAATAAAGAAAACCAGAAATTTTTTAGTGGAAATTTTAAACGCGCAAAAGCATATCCTCCAAGAGTATCTAAAATTAAGTGACCAAATGTCAAAGCAACAGCGTAAAAAATAGTATTTAATATCCATCGACTATATAAAGGGACTACTTCAAAAATTTTTTTATAATTTTCAAATGTAGCATTAGTTCCGAATACTTGAGGCGGAATTTTAAAAAGATTTATTTTTGGAGGCCATTGCATAATATCAATACCAAATCTTTCACCGGTATCTGGATTTATTCCGTTTAAAGGGGTTATAGAAATTAAAAATGCCCAAAAAAAAGGAAATAAAGAAATTAAAGCGTATATTATTAATACAGTGTAGGAGATAATTTTTGCATATTTATAACTCATAATTTCACCTCAATATTCTTCTCGAATGAACTTTCTCTGTAAGAAAGTTATTGTTAAAATAATTGAAAATAATATTAATGCCAATGCAGAAGCATAACCCATATTTCCATATTCAAATGCATTTTTATAAATATAATAAGATATAGTTATATTTCTCATGTTTTTTATCAAAAAATAGATTTGATCAAAAACTTGCATCGTTCCAATTGTTCCCATTATCATTACAAATAATATTTGTGGGCGCAACATGGGAATAGTTATTTTCCAAAAAATTTTAGATGAGGAAGCGCCGTCAATTCTTGCGGCCTCATATATTGAGACAGGGATATCCTGTAAACCAGCTAAAAAAGTAATCATAAAATAACCTGCAGTGGTCCAGATATTCATAACCATAATAGCTGGTAATGCTGTATTTGGATTTTCCAACCATGCAATAGGCTGAAATCCGAATAAAGACAAAAATCTATTTAAAATTCCCGGACGCGAATATAACATCCAGAAAATCATTGATATCGCAGCTGAAGAAGTAATTGATGGTATGAAAAATGTTGCTTTGAAAAATTTTACACCTTTTATTTTAGAATTTGCTGCTACGGCTAAAACTATTGCTAATAATGTTTGAACTGGAACAACTATAATAGAATAAAAAAAAGCATTAAATAAAGATATTTTAAAATATTGGTCTTTGAACATACGTTTAAAATTTTCAAAACCCAAAAAATTTGGAATATATTTTTTAAACGAAGATGCACCTTTATCCAGATAAATAGACATGAATTGAGAAATTTTCATTTCTTTATTTAACTTACCAGAAATAAAGTCATTTAATAACTTATTAGTATTAAAATATTTTTTTATTATTTCTTCTTTTTTTTCATCCAAATTTATTCCAACGTCAGATTTTATATATGTCATCAAATCAAAATTATTTTTAATTTCATTAATATTTTTTATCTCATTTTGAAACATTCCTAAATGAAATTCTAAAGTTTCCTGGGGATTAAATAGAACTTCCAAATTTCTTGCATTTAATGGATTGTAATCAGTAAAGCTATAATAAAATGCTGCAAATATCGGATATATTGTAAAAATTATTATTGATAGAATAATAGGCGAAGCAAATAAATACCCGATTAAAGCTTCTTTTGTTTTCCATTGAACTTTCATAATAAATATCACCATCCTTTAAATTTAAAGGGGGATATCCCCCTTTAAATCATTGACCACTAATCCATTGAGGATAATTCTTTTTAATCTGATTTAGAGCCTCATCTAATGTTATTTTATTGTAGAATAAATCTTTTAATCTAGAATTAATTTGATCATTAGCAACAGAAAAAATCCCTGTAGGTGTTGGAACACTCCATGGATGAGCATATTCTGCACCTTTATAAAAAGGTATTTTCATAGGGTCTGTATCTTTAGAAGCTAAATCTTTTCTGGATGCAAGAACACCAGCTTTTTCAACAAAAATTTCTTGACCTCTTGTAACCAGAAATTTTAGTACTTCCCATGCTTCTTTTTTATGTTTTGATTCTTTATTTATAGACCATGAAACTGTATAAACCATAGTTGATTTTTTTATTAATGAAGGCATTTCAACAATACCCATTTTTTTATATACATCAGGGTAAGATCCCTTTAAGAATCCCAATGTCCATGGTCCCGACATTCCCATAGCAACTTTTTCTTTTCCCAATGCTTCTCCAATCCAACCTGCTCCAACAGCTTGTGGCTCAAAAGCAACACCGTACTTTGTTACAAGGTCAATATAAAACTTGATTCCAAATCTGGAAGAAGGTTCATTTAGAGTAGTATTTAAATTTTCGTCTACCAATCTACCATTAGCCCCTAAAATAAAAGGAATAACTCTGTTAAAATCTGCAGCTAAAACTAAAGGTGTTTTAAAACCTTTTCTTTTTAACTGTAAAGCTTTATCCAATAAATCAAACCATGTATCATTATTAGTAGGATATGATACCCCATATTTATCAAAAATTTCTTTGTTAAAGTATAGAGCTAAAGTTGAGAAATCTTTTGCAATACCATAAATTCTGTTATTGAATTTAAATGCATCAACTAATGTAGAGAAATAATCATTTAAATCAAACTTGTCTTTTTTTATATATAAGTCTAACGGTAATAAAACGTTTTTGGAAGCAAATTCTTGAAAAAAGTAAACATCAACATAAAAAATATCAGGAGCAGTTCCGGCAGATAAACGTGTCTTTAAAGTTTCCAAATAATTTCCAGGAATTGGTTCCCAAACTACCTGGATATTGCTATGTGTTGAATTGAATTCTTTAACCCCCGCCTTAATAGCTGCTTCTTCATCAGGATTTCCAGGCCATCCTGAAATTTTAATAGTTGTTACTGCAAATAACGATGATACAATGAAAAATACCAATAATAAAGATAATACCTTTTTCATGAAAAACCCTCCTTTTAAAGTAATGAAATCGATTACATTTTTTTATAAACTAAAGTTCATTTTAAGAACCTTAGTGTACTTTCCCTTTTTGATATTTCAACAGGAATAATAATACTTTTCACTTCTTTTCTTAAAGATAAATCATGAAGCATTTTTGCTGCGTTATATCCTACTTTATATATATTTTGATTAATAGAAGTAATTTTTAATATTTTTGATGATGGTAAGTCATCAAATCCGATTAAAGGTAAATAATATTTTTTTTCATTCATATAATCATATACACCATAAGCCATTAAATCAGAACCACAAAAGATACCATCAAAATTTTTAAAATTTGCTTTTTTTATTATTTCATAACCAGATTTTCTGCTGAAATCACCGTATATTATATCGATATTCACATCAAAGTCTTTTTTCGCTTTTAATACTCCGTTTAAACGTTGATAAGTTACGGCTGGCCCCAAGTTACCGCTAATGTATAAGATATTTTTGCATCCAACTTCTTTTAAATGTTTAATTCCTAAGTATCCACCTAATTCATTATCTGGATCAACAAAATGAAAATTATTTTTATTGTTGCGTCCTATTACAACGAAAGGAAATTTAATTGAATTAAAAAACTCAACTCTTTCATCATCATCTTCTAAATCTGTTATAAAAAAACCACCTACTAAATTGCTTCTAATTAATTTTTTATACTGATCAATACAATGTTTATCAGAATGAGAATCAACAATTAATTTTAAACTATTATGAAAAAAATACTCTAAAATACCATTTAAAAAAGGATTAGTATATGAATCATTTTTTGGCATTTCTGTTCTCAACATTAATATGCCAAATAAATTTGATGATCTTTTTCTTAATGATTTTGCACTGTAATCTGGTTCATAACCATATTTTTTTATAACTTTTAGTACCTTCATTTTTGTTTCTTCTCTAACTTTTTGAGAATTATTTATTACTCTTGAAACTGTTGCTACAGAAACTCCAGCCAAAGAAGCTATGTCTTTTATGTTCATATTATCACCTCGTATGTAATCGATTACATAAATATTATAACAAAAAAATAATAAAATCCAAATCACCATATTTTATATTTGTTGGTTATGACAAATAATTAAATTTTATTAGCAATAATTAATTAAAAAAATTTTAAAAAAACTAAAAAAAACACCCTTCAAGGGTGTTTTTTTAATTACTTTACAGGTGTGTTTTTAAATGCTTCTTCTAAAACTTTATTTAGATTTTCATAAAATTCTTTTCCCTGTTCTCCCAATTGTTCGATTAAATAAGATTGCTGTTGTAATAATGAAAATGCGGTTTTTGGATTATATATTAACACGGAATGATATTCTATTCTTCCTGCTTTCATCACATAGTATTTTGCAACAACTTCGGCACCAGTTTGAATAGTTTTTGCAAAATTAGAACTTACATTTTTAAATACGCTATTAGTAACTGCAACAACTTTATCTTTATCTGTACCCTGGGATGAACTCTGTAAAACTCCTTGAGCTCTTTGTTGGAAATTTGTAACTACTGAATTTAAATATCTTGCTAATTGTTCTCTCGCATCCTGTTCTGCTTGATTATACATGACTGATCCCATACCTGGGGCGCCTTCTGAAATTCCATCAAAATATAAAAGAAATCCTTCTTTTTTAAGTTGTTTTAATTCAGGTCCTTTACCAGCTTTTTTAAATTCAATAACGGCCTCTTTAGGAATTTCTGCAATTTTTACGCCATCAATATCAAGCGGTTTAAAAGGATATGTTAAAGTGTGATATAAAAAAATACCTCCAAGTAGTAAAGCTAATACTCCTAATCCCACTCCAGTCCATAATACAATGTTGTTATCCATAAAATCCCCTCCTTCAAAAATTTTATTTATTATGTTAATTGTTCACCAATTAAATTATATCATAAATAATGAGAAATACAATTTAATTTATTGATTTTTTTTAAAAAATAATATATAATAATTCGTAAAGCTAAATAAATTCAAATTGTGAGGTGTTGATGTGGAAAAAAGTTTAAAAAGATATTTAATTTTTAATTCGATTCCAGCATTTTCCTTTATTATAATATTGATTTCTCCCATGTTTGCTAATAAAATTGGATTAAATATATATGAAACTAGTTTAATATTTTCTATAGTGTATGGAGTTCAAGCTATATTAACTTTTATATTAGGGCATTATTTTGAGAAGAAATCTCCAAATTATGGATTAGCTTTTGGAAGACTATTATTTGCCATTGGAAGTGCATTGTTATCTTTTGCATATAACCCCTATACATATTTAATAGCTCAGATTATAATAGGAAGTATAGATATTTTTTGGCCACTTGTGAGCATGTATGAAAGAGCTATTATTCCACCAGATAAAAGAAATACTTTTTATTTTTTGTTACCATTGATTTCTGAAGGAATAAAAGTAATTTTATTTATACCATTAATACTTTTTATGAAACCAGATGAGACTTCTATAATATTTTATAAAAGTGTGTTTTTAACAGTGTCTATTTTAAATATAATATATGCAATATCTATTTTGAAATTATTACCTTATGTTAAAAGCGGGAGTGATTTACACAAAGAACATGTTCATATACACAAACCAAATTTAAGAAAGTATATCACGGTTTTGTTAAATCAGATAATATTTTTTGCTAATTTTGGTTTTGGGAGTTATTTAATAATATCATATTATGTGAAAGAGAACCTGAATGGTGATGCAAAAATAATGTTAATATATGAAGTTGTTTTTTCAGCGACTGTTGTATCTTCGTTTATATGGAAAAAGTATATAAAGTATAATGTAGAAAATACGTTAATTTTTGGTACATTTATAATGTCTTTATTTTATTTGCTATTATTATTTAAAGGTTGGATGTTTTTTTATATATCACATGTTTTTTTGGGAATAGGGTTTATATTATGGATTTCATCTAAAGAACCATTAAAACAGGAATATGCACCTATTAATTTTGGGAGATATGAGGGATTTTTCAATGGTATTCAGTTGTTTTCAAAAATATTTACGCCAATCCTTGCAGGTTATATAGCTTATAAATTTTCGTATGAAATTGTTTTTTTAATATCTTTTATTGTATTATTTTTAAATTCTATAATAACATATGTAGGATTAAAAGAAGCATGATGCTTCTTTTTTTATTTTTTTATAAAAAGAGTATAATAATAATGGAGGTGATAATATGAAAAAAATATTTTTTAATTTTTTTGTATTGTTTTTTGTTGTATTAACGTTTTCTCAAAATATAAGTTTTAAAAATTTTAATACATATTATATCGAACATAAGATAGGATGGAATTTTGATATTTCTTATGATGGATCAATTTTATATTATTTAGAATTTAAAAATGAAGAAATACAAACAGATATGACTTTTATTACAGAATATAAGGACGTATTGATTTCCGGAGAAAAAAAAGGATATATATATTATTTAAAAGTTGTTGCTAAGAATATTGATAGAAATATTTTAGGTGAAAGCAAGATAGCAACTTTAGTGGTTTTTGATAATGAAGAAGAACCATTAAGGATTATAGGTGCAAAGGTTGTTAAAACAGAAGAAAAAAAGTACATACACTTTGTTTTAAGAAATGTTTCGAGTAAAACTATTAGAGAATTTAAAATACGTTATTGGGGTATTGATTATTCAGGAAAAGCAATAAGAATTAATAGAAAAAGTTATTTAAAATATGAAGAAAAAAATATTGAAATAAAGCCTTTTGATTTTTATAATGTTGATATTGAAATTCAAGATGCAGAGTTACTTAGATTTGTTAAAGGAAAAATCTGGGAAATAATTTTTGATGATGATTCAGAATGGAAAAGAATAATAGAATAAACAAAAACAGTCTCTTGCTTTTTGCAAGAGACTGTTTTAAATAGGGTTTAAAATGGTTCATAATATGCGTAATAGATCAATATACTCTTTTTGTTTTTTCTTATACTCTTCGAATCTATTTATTTTAGAATGTTCGTCAAAATAATCAAAAATATCTTTTTCTAATATTGTAACATCATATTTAGACTTTAACTCCGAAAGTATTTTTTTAACTTTCGACTTAAAATCTTCGTACCCTATCATTTCATATATGTATATCGAATATTTTTTCAAATCTTCAAATTTAAGTTTATTCTGCCCCTTAATCATCAACCACTCTAAAATAAATCTTTTTAAATTTTTTTCAACATAAAAAATAAAATTTTTACTTGGAACATATGGTGGTTCATGAATAATAGTAATATCCTTTTCCGGGCTATAATATGTTTTAAATATAGGATCTTTTGGCTTTATTCCTGCATACTCATTTCCATTTTCATATATTAATCGTGATGCTAATAATAATGCAAAATCTTCTCCACGAGGTATTTCTAAAGGGTAAAACATTTTTTGAGCAAATTCTTTTCGTATTATCATATTACCACCAAAACCAAATATAGCTTCTTTTAAATCATTAGTTTTAGATAATCGAATAATATCTTTATCCATAGATTCATTTTTTCTCCAATTTTTTAAAATATCTTTTCCTAAAATTCTTATTGTTCCATTTTTTTCATAGGGAGCAGTTATTAAATATTTATCAAGATTTTTTGTCAAAATTTCTTTAGCTTTTAGAATATAATTTTTTCTTAATAATTCATCATCATCTATTTGTATAATAATATCTTCATTATTCATAGTAGGGAATATAAAACCAAGATTCCTTATTTCAGAATATCCTTTTGTTGAAAAGAAATTTGAGTTGTATTTTTCTCTGTACTTTTTTATGTCTGTATTTGTATATAAATAATATTTGAATTTCAATTTTTTTAATATTTTTTCTGTTTTTTCTTTGATTTCATCATCGTGAGAAGTATTTTCATGTGCTGCTATTGAAAAAATATAAACATTTAATTCATCATTTTCATCCATATTTAAATTATTAATGCTTTTTATTGTTTTATACAATGTGTTTTTTTGTTCAAATTCATTTAATGGTGTTGGATGATCAAAGTTATCTACAAGATTTTCATTTACTCTTATATAAGTATTTATAACGATAGCAAATTTCATATCTATCCTTCTTTCTATATAATTTTATTAGTTTCTGTTATAAATATTAGGAACTTAATATATCCATTAACTTTGCAGATGCAACTCCGATTACTTTATCACCTCCGCCATAATAAAATAAAAGTTCATCTTTATCTTTTATTATTTCATTTGAATCTTTATTTTTCATAGTTATTCCATTAGTAAATACAACATTTGGTGCCCAACCATATAATTCATAATCTTCTTCTGGTAAAAATATAGGTTTCTTTGAACGATAAAGGATTTCTGATGGATTGTTTGGATTTAGTAGAGCTACACCTAACATATAACTCCTTCTGCCTTTATTAATTCCAACTCCGTGATAAATCAATAATAATCCATGTACAGTTCGCAAAATCTGTCCCGCACCTATTCTTTCTGAATCCCATTTGTTTTTTCTAGTTTTCAAAACATCCACAAAATCATTATTCCATATTTCTTCAATTTTATTTGAATAACTAATAGCAATATTTTTCGTTTTAGATATCATTGGTCTGCGTAATAATGCATGTTTACCATTTATCTTTTCTGGAAATAAGACAGCATTTCTATCATAGATATTAGGAAACAAAAGTCCATGTTTTGTCCATTTGTTTTTAATTTCGTTTTTCGAAATATCTTTTAGATTAATAAAATCTTTTATATCAATAGAAGCTAATGCAATTTGAGTTTTATCAGAATAGGCCGTATAAGTCATATAAATCTTTTTATTTATTATTGTTAGACGAGGATCTTCTACACCACCTCTTTCACGTTTCCTTTCATTTAATTTTTCGTTTTTTGGTATTTCATATTCTGTAGTAGGAATGAAAATTGGAAAATCTAATCTCCCATCAATATCTAAACCGTTTTTGCTCCATGCTAAACCAAATCTAGAAATATGATCATTTCCAAAAGCTCTATAAACTATGTAATGTATGCCGTCTATTCTAAGTGCAGCAGGATTATAAACCAATTTTGATTCCCAGTTGTTTTTTGGAATTGGTGATAATATTGGATTTTTTTCATATCTTTTTAAAATACTATTTTTTTCAAATAAATCTTTTACGGGTATATTAAATAAAACTTTACGAAAGTCATAACTAGTACCATTAATATAATCCCTTTTAAATTTTGATAATGAGATTATAGCATCAAAAAGCATTTCTTCTCCATCTATAATAAATTTTTTACTATTTAAATCTTCCCATTTTTTTAAAACTAATCTTACTTTTTTTATTATTTCATTTTTTAAAATAATTAAATCTAAAATCATTTCATCTTTTTTTGCTGAAACTTCTTTATCATTTAATTGTTCAACTAAATAAAACAAACTATTTGGATTAGCATCAATCTTTCCAATTATTGAATCAATAACTATAGCTCCTTTTTTTATCTTACCTTTTAAAATCTTTGAGTTACCTAAAACTGCTGCTCCGGACTCTATTACAACATCTTTCCCTAATTCTGCATGCTGATCTATTAATACCCCATCTTTTAAAATTATATCAAATTTTTTTCTTAATCTTTCATCAAAAAACATCTTTTTTATTATTTTAGGTAATAAATGAATATCTTTATAGTTAGGTATTAAATTAGTAAATTTAGATAAATATAATTGATTCACCATTTCCCACCTTTCAATTCTGATAATTATCAAATTTTTAACTAATCTTTGCTTTCAATATTTTTAGAGCTTTTATATTTTTGATAATAATACTCATAAATATATTCATATACACGTTTATTAACTCTAGCGTTATTTAGTAAATACCCCAAATCTCTCAATTCTGATTTAATTTTTTTTATCTGATGAAGAAAATCTTCTGTATTTCTTTTATAAGTTTCAAGATATTTTTTTTGAGATAAAATTACAGATATTTTAGCTTCCAAAAAAGCCCTTTCATAAGACATTATTTCATTTTTTATTTTATGATATTCATATTGTATCTCTATAAATTTATCAGAATTCTTCATATCCCTTAATTTGTTTTCAAGCTTTTTTGCCAATTTTTTAGCTTCTTCTAATTTTTTTTCTATAATCTTCATTCTTTTTTGTTCGCTTTCTATATCTTCTTTTAATATTAAAGGCACACTTTCGTATAATTGAAAATCTTTATCAATATTTAATTCAAAATCTCTATTAATTATTTTAAAATAAAAAGAATTCATATTTTTATTCTTTATAATATTCTTCATATCAAAATCTAATTTAAAAGTTACTATTTCTTTTGGTTCTGCTTTAAAAGAAATCTCGTTATTGCTGATAATTTCTACTTTTCCAATATTATCTTCATATAAATTTGTTATATAAGCATTTTTGATTTTAAAAATAGTTGAAATTTTTCCAGAGACTTTTTTATCAAGCGTGTTAAATAATCTAATAATTATTCCATCATTTTTTTCTGCAATTTTTAAAGAAGATAGCTGTAATGAATTATTTTCAGATATTAACTCAAAAAAATTATTTTCATCTTTTAATATTCCAATATGATTATCAGTTTTGACAATTAATGGTTCTATGTTGAACTCAAGGCTTTTATAATATGACATACCATCAACATGAGAACCTTTATGAGGATAAATAGCATATTCAAATTCCATTTTTCTTAAACATTGAGCATCTGGTGTAAATATTATCGGACCTGCATCTCCTATTCTTGTTAATAAATCATTTCTTGCCAACCATCCTACAGCTCTAAAAAGAGTTAGAGCTATAGTATTTTTTTCAGGTAAAATTTCATATTCAGTCAAACCTTTATTTAAAACAGAAATTCCCTTTTCTCCATCATTTATATCAACAAAATATTGTTGATTAAATGCTGTTATTGGTTTATTTTCTCTAGCACCAATGATTATCCTTTTTACATTATCCGGTATCAAAGTATCATCAAACTTTTTTTGTTTAATGCTTCTTTTCATTATATCAAATTGAGAACCGGCAAAAGAATGCTTTGAATTCAATTCTGTAGGAAATAAAATTCTTAAACGATGATCTTTAACAGTATTTTTTATTTCTGTTTTAATCTTTATTACAGGAGAATTTGATTCTACAATAACCCAATGAATAATTGGCATTTCCCTTAATATTTTAGTTCTTGTCTTTCTATCTTCTGTTAATGATTCAGGTAAAAGCAAACTTAAACTAATTTTAACAACAACCTTAAGAGGGCCTTTTTCAATAAATTCTATCTTAGCTTTATTTTTATTATTTGTAATAATTACATCTTTTTCGGGATAAGAATAATTGTATTCATCACCAGCATCTGCCTCATCAATTACAGTACATAAATTATTATACGTATAATTATTTATTTTATCTGTTAAATCTAATGTACCATTAGAATTTAGAATAACTTTCAAATATTTATTCTCTATTATATTCTTTTTCGTGACCACTTTATCATAATTCAAATATTTTATCTTTGAATTTTTATCTTTTCTTTTGAGATAAATTGTTTTGTATCCCATTGCTGGAATTTCATTTAGCAAAATAAATATTTTGCCATCTTTTCCTTTTTGAAAGGGTATATAATTATTATGTGAATCCAAAATATAAAAGTTTTTTTCATCTGTTTTTAAAGTAATAATTTTATTTTGTAATTTATAAGGCATATTATTAAAAATAATATAAGGATCTTCTTCTAAAGATGTATCGATATACGAAACTATTTGTTTTAATGAATTCATAGAAACTTCTTTTGATAAAGAGTACGATTGTTCAAATCTTTTTTCCATATCTATATGAACATCATCAATACTAACACCACAAATACTATCATGCGGATGATTCTTCAATAACATCTTCCAGCTATTTTCAATTTTTTCTTTTTCATACATACCAGTAAACAACCAATTGATAGTTGAAAAAGGTTCAGTGTACTTTTCTAACTCAATTTGACATCTATGATTTAACAATTTTAGATACATTCGTGATGAAAGAACACCAGGAAATACAGAAATAAATCTTCCACTATAAAGTGCTCCTTTTAATACTTTTAATTTAGGAGAATATTTTTTAATTTCTTCTATATACTCTTCAGGAGTACTTTGTTTGACTTTTATATCTGAAAATTCTGTATTTCTTAATGCAGGAAAAAAATTATCTGGTTTCATTTCCTGATCATATCCATTCATTAACAATACATTCGGCGTAGTTGCAAAAGGATATATTTTTTTGACTTCATTTTCGATTCTCTCTTTGAAAATTTCTTTGTATTCGCCTAATCTCATAGCATTTCTGTAACTACTTAAAAGATAAACCGATAATATCTGACTTCCATCCGGACTTTCCCATAAAAACTCAGAATTAATATCAGTTGGTTCCATCTCAACACCACGCCATAGAAAAAGACCCTTAATATCAAATTTTTTATGTATTTGTACCGCCTGAGAAATTTGACCAAAATTATCTAACAACCATCCTACTTTCATAACATTTCCATATTCTTCTGAAATTTGATGCCCAATTAATAAATTCCTTACTAAAGCTTCTCCACTTGTAAGCTGCCAATCTGGTTGCAAATAATATGGTCCTATAAATAATCTTTTTTGTTGTACATACTTTTTTAATTTTTCTTTGTATGAAGTAACATCCATATTCTTCTCCGCTAATTGTTGAAGATAATCTTCTATTATCAATGTTTGACCATCTAAAATAAAACGATATGTCTTTTCTTTTTCCAATAAAGCAAACAGAGAATCAAAAAAAGGAATTAACCATTCATTTGTATATTCACTATTTAAAAACCATTCACGATCCCAATGTGTGTGTGAAATAATATGCACATATATTGTTGATATCACTCAAAAAACCTCCTTGTACAAATTTTTTTATTCTTTAACCGCACCAGCTGTTAAAGCACTTACAATAAACTTTTGTAATAAAATAAATAGTATTACTGTTGGAAGGGTTGCTATAATACTTGCTGTTGCTGTCAAGTGTATAGTTATAGCCTCGCCACCAGCTTGATAGTTATATATACCTAACGATATTGGGAATAATTTTCTTGTACTCAATAATATAAAGGGTATAATAAATTGCCCCCAACTTGATATTGCATTAAAAATTACTGCTGTTGAAATTCCCGGAGTAACAAGTGGAAGTATTATTTTAAAAAGCAATTGCCAATCAGTGCATCCATCAATTTTTGCAGCTTCATCTATACTTATAGGAATACTATCTATTGTTCCTTTTAATAACCAAACTGTAAATGGAATTTGTATCGCAATATAAACTAAAATAACACCTAAATGAGTATCCAATAATTGTAATTTATTAAAATAATTATACAAAGGAATAGCTATTATCAATGGAGATATCATTTGAAAAAGTAATATTGAAAATAGAATTACTTTTTTAAATTTAAACCTATATCTTGAAAAAGCAAAAGCTCCAGGAATACTAACCACCAAGGTTCCTAAAACTGTAAATATTGTTATTTTAAATGAATTATATAAGTAAAAAACAATATTTTTATCTTTTAATATTTTTGCATAATTATTCAAATCTATTTTCCTTGGTATTAATGTGGGTGGATATCTAAAAACTTCGCTTAAAGGTCTTAAAGAAATCGAAAAAATCCATAATAATGGAAGTAGAAAAAAACAAAAAATTATAAAATATCCAATATATATTAAAATATCACCTTTTTTATTTCTAATCATTTTCAACACCACCTTTAGAAATTACCATCTTATAATAAAATATCGATATAATTAAATTTATGAAAAATAAAATCACTGCTAAAACTGATCCTCTACTAAGATTCAATTTCCCAAAAATCGTATCATAAATATTTAATGAAATAACTTCCGTGGATCTTCCAGGGCCTCCGCCAGTTAAGGCCATTATCATATCAAATGTATTAAATGTATAAATTGTAACCAAAACTGTATTAATAAAAATCATAGGCTTTAATTGAGGTAGTGTTATATAAAAAAACTTTTTAATACCTGATGCACCATCTATACCAGCAGCTTCATATAATTCATAAGGTATTTGTTTAATACCGCCATATTGCATAATCATAGAAAAAGCTGTTCCTCGCCATACATTAGCAACTATAATTGAATAAATCGCTAACTTTTGGCTTGAAAGAAATGGAAAAGAATGCCCGAAAATTAACATAAGATAATAATTAAAGATGCCATAATTCGCTTCTGTTAAAAATAACTTCCATATAATTCCAATTATTACTCCAGGAATTACCCAAGCTATTAATACAACAGTCCTAAGAATTAATGTTCCTTTTAAATTTCTTTTTTCTCCTTCATCGATTAAAGCTGCAATTAAAATACCTAAAAAAATTTGAATAATAATGCTCAAAAAAACAAATAACAATGTAGTTTTTAACATTATCCAAAAATTTAAGTCTGAAAAAACGCTAAAATAAGAAGAAAATGTAAAAGAATATTGATTTTCACCTAATCTAATGTCTGTAAAACTATATTTAAAAACATCCAAAATAGGAATTAAATAAAACACTGATAAAATCAAAAAAAGCGGAGTAATATATATATAAAAATTTCTTTTTTTCAAGATTTTCACCCCCATATACAAATGGCCCTTACTTTCAAGGGCCATTTGTATTAAATTTTATTATTTTATTTCATTATATTTTTTCATAACTTCTGCCCACGCATTGTTTAAAGCCTCTTCAGGAGATTGTTTTCCTTCTATTACATTGGCAATAGCAACTTGAAATTCCGTTGAGATTGTTGGATATATTGGATAACCTGGTCTAACATATCCATCCTCTGCAATTTTTAATAATTTTTCCATCCATGGATTTTCAGAGTAATAACTGAATTCCTTATAAACACTTTTTCTTGTTGGAAGATATCCAGCATTTTTTGTCCAACCGGCCATACCTTCTTTTCCAAAATAAAGAGTTGTTATAAATCTAATAGCAGCTGCTTGTTTTTTTGGATCGTCAGTAGTTATTCCCCATGTCCAACCACCAACACTTGTAGCTTTCATACCTTTTTTAAATTGAGGCAAAGGAGCAATATCCCATTTTTTCGCAAATTCTTCTTCACCCATAACTTCTGATAATTGTTTTATTTGCCAATTTCCACCTATAAACATCGCTACATTGTTTCCAATAACATCACCATTAACATCAGATTCGCTTTTTATGTTAACAACTCTTCTTGGAGAAACTCCTTCATCAACTAATCTTTTTATAAAATCTAATACATTTATCATATACTTTCTATTTGGCCCTAAATTAAATACAGGTCTTCCTTTTTCATCAACAAGTTTTCCACCTTGAGCCCAAAAATATGGAAAATTACATATAGACGTTCCTTCTCCTCTTCCTGCTGGAAATAAAAATCCTGTCATTCTATATTTTTTAGAAATATTTTTAGCTACAGTGATCAATTCATCCCATGTTGTAGGCGGCGTTTTTATTAAGTCTTTTCTATAAAATAAAACCCTTACATCTGTTGTAAACCATATTGCTTTTATATTTCCATCTTTATCTACAATTCCCTTTTTTACATAAGGCAAAAAGTCATCAAATTCTGTTCTGGTTATGTATTTATTTAAATTTTGCAACTTATCTTTAAACACCGGTAAATAAAAAGAATCAATTTGTACTATATCTGGGGTTTTACCAAGATTTTGTTGTTGAAGAAGCTTCATTACCTGTGTTGCAACATCACCTGTTAATAAAGTTGGTAATATTTTTACTTCTGGATTTTTTTTCGCAAATCTTTCAGCAGCTTCAAATAAATAATCAGCTCTTTGTTGATATGGGTTTGATAATGAATAATGCGGGAGTGCTGCCCATGTAAGTGTGATTTCAGCCTTAGGATTTCCAACTAAATCTTCGCTTACAACAATATTTTTTGCAAATGAAAAATTAAAAAAAGATAAAGACATAATAAAAACAAATATACACATAATCTTTTTCACGAAAAATCCCTCCTATTAAAAAATATTAGGTAATTAGTTAATTAATTTAATTAACTAATTACAATTTATTATAACTCCTTTTGATTTAAAAGTCAAATTATTTATTTCTCATTTGCGGTTATAAAAAGAGATCAAATTTGATTAAATATATTTAAGAAATAAAATTGTTAATTTCTTCTTATTATTAATTTAAATTACCAAAAAACGAATATAAATTATTTTATTAAAAAAGCTTATGATTTTTTTATGTTATAATATAGTATGAATTTAAAAGCATTTCAATTTCTTCATACTATAATCGAGGTGAAAAAATGAACTTTATATATTCAAACTCCGAAACAAAATTTAAACTTTTTTCCACACTAATTAGAAAACAATCTATATCAAGAAGTGATCTTGCTCAAATTCTTAATCTCACACGTGCATCTGTTTCCAATATTGTTTCAGAATTAAAAAAGAAAAATCTTATTATAGAAAGTGATAAGATTTCTGGAGGAGTTGGAAGAAAGAAAATCTTATTAGAAGTAAATTCAGATGCATTATATGTTATAGGCATTGAATTTGAACGGAAATCTTTTACTGCAGGAATCTACAATTTATCCGGAAACCTTTTAAAACATTTAAAACATAAGTTTTATCAAATACAATCCATTGAAGATATTTTAAAAGATGTTGAAAATTCTGTTGTTTCATTGCTTTCATGGGCTCAAAAAAAGAATATTAACGTTAGTGCAATTGGTATAGGAATACCGGGACCAGTAGATCCAGAAGAAGGAGTCATATACAATGTTCCATATTTTTTAGATAATAAAAAATATGAATTAAAACTTGAATTTGAAAAAAGGTTTGGTATACCTACATTTATTGAAAAAGATGCAAATGCTGCTGCTCTTGGAGAATTTTGGTATGGTATCGGAAGAAATTACAACTCTTTTGTCTATTTATTAATGGTTGAAGGAATTGGTGCTGGATTAATATTAAATCAATCTATTTATAGAGGTATAAATGGTTTAGCTGGAAAGGTTGGTAAATTTTTATTTTTAAATGAAAATAAGAAAGCAACACCTTTTGAAAAGTATGGGGGAGAATTATCTATATTAAATTTAATATGTCATTATTCTCATAAAAGTCCTTTTTATTCTAAAATATTAAAGGAAAGAGATATAAAGATATCTGACTTTATCGATGGGGTAAAAAGGAAAGATACTATATCATTAAAAGTTTTAAATGAAGTTGAATATTATATTGCTTTAATTATTTCTAATATCATTTATCTATTAGACCCAAATTTGATAATTATTGGTGGAGACTTAATAAACGTAAAAGACGATTTTTCAAAGGATATTGAAAAACTAACAAAAAATATAATTAAAGATCATCCTATGCCAGAAATAAAAAAATCCGGAATTTATAACATGTCAATTTCATTAGGTGGAGCTACAAGAGCTTTTATGGAAATAATATCAACTCTATTAAAATAAAAATACTTAAAATATGCGAAGTCCTTAAAGGACTTCGCGTTTAATAAATATTGTTTGGATTTGATAAAAATTCCTCTTTAAATTGTATAAACCTATCATCTTCTATTGCTTTTCTTACTTCTTTCACGAAATTAATTAAAAATCTCAAGTTATGTATACTCAATAAAATCTTTCCTAATATTTCGTCCTTTCTAATTAAATGATGAATATATCCTCGTGTATGATTTTGACAAGCATAACAATCACACTTATTATCAATTGGATCTGTTGAATATTTCCATTTTCCAGCTTTTAAGTTCACTTTTCCTTCCCATGTCATAGCTGTACCATGCCTTCCCATTCTTGTTGGCAATACACAATCGAACATATCCATTCCATTTTCAACAGACATTAAAATTATTAAAGGTGTTCCAATTCCCATTATATATCTCGGTTTATTTTCTGGTAATTTTGGACCAGAATGTTTTAAAATCCTTTCTGTTTCAGAATAATGTTCTCCTACAGATAATCCGCCTAATGCGAATCCATCAAAATCAATTGAGGTAATTTGTTTTATACTTTTCTCTCTTAAATCTTCATGAAATCCTCCTTGGACAATTCCGAATAATGCTTGATCTTTTTTGGTGTGAGCTTGATATGAGCGTTTTGCCCATTGATAAGTTCTTTCGACAGATTCTTCGACGTATTTTTTTTCTGCTCCAGCTTCAACACACTCATCAAATGCCATAGCAATATTTGAACCAATTATCATTTGAATTTCCATTGAAAGTTCTGGTGTCATCATTATCTTTGAACCATCAAGTGGAGATCTGAATAAAACCCCATCATCAGAAATTTTTCTGTCTTTTAAAGAAAAAACCTGAAATCCCCCACTATCAGTTAATATAGGTCTATCCCAATTCATGAAATTATGAAGGCCTCCAACATTTCTTAAAACATCTAATCCTGGTCTTAAAAATAAATGAAAGGCATTTCCAAGAATAATTTCTGCTTCTATATCTTTCAAATCAGAATTCTTTAATGTTTTTACTGTTCCATTGGTTCCTACTGGCATAAAAACTGGTGTTTCAATTATTCCATTTTTTGTATATATTCTTCCTCTTCTAGCATTTGAATTTTTATCTTTATGCAATAGTTCATATTTTAAAGGGCTATCTTCAAACATTAAATATCCTCCTGTAATTATGATTTTTTTCATCACTTAAACTTCTTATTTTGCTTATTAAATTATCTGTTTCAACTATAAATTCTTTAATTTCTTCAATAAATGTTTTTTTGTATTCATCGTCTTCTAAATAATTTAAATTATCTTTTACTAATGTTAATCCAGATTGCATAGTAGCCCATGCATAATATCCAGTTATAATAGCATCCGATAATAAATTTTGATTTCCATATTTTGCAATATTATATGCATTGTTAAGTATTGTATAAGCGCATTTTGCAATATTATACGCAGTTTCTATACTATGTTTAGTCGCATTTGCTATGTCATCTTTATTTTTGCTTTTGGCAGCATTTTTAAAATTTTGATATGCTTTTACATCTTCATCTGCCAATTCTAAAAGCCTTTCTTTGCATATAAGGAAATTTTCTAATGCTTCTTCAATAATTTTTTCATAATCTTCTAAACCTTTTTTCTTAATGGAATATCTTGAAACCATTCCTCCGAGTGAAGAAGCTAAAGCACCACATATTGCAGCTAAAGCGCCACCGCCTGGAGTTGGAGTTTTGGAATCTAATTCATTTATAAATTCTATTATTTTTTTCTCTTTTATCATATTTTTCACCTCCTCGAAATCTTTTTCATGTATTAATTATATCAGATAATTTTTAAAATAGTAAATTTAAGATAATTTTGTGATAAAATCTAAGTAAAGAGAAATGTATAAAGGAGGAATTTAAATGTATGCTAAAATTAAAGAGGCGGCAGAATATATTAATTCTAAAACGGATATTAAACCGTTATTAGGTCTTATTTTAGGGTCTGGTCTTGGGTATATAGCGGATGAGATAGAAGATCCAATTGTTATTGATTACAAAAATATTCCGTATTTTCCACAATCCACTGTTATTGGACATGCTGGGCAAATGGTTATTGGTATGTTGGAAGGGAAACCAGTTGTTGCTTTAAAAGGGAGATTTCATGCATATGAGGGACATAGTTTAAAGAAATTAATATTTCCAATTTATGTTTTTAAAGAGTTGGGAGTAGATGGTTTGATTTTAACAAATGCAGCTGGTGGAGTAAATAGAACATTAAATCCAGGAGATATAGTAGCCAATGTTGATTTTATTAACTTTGCGATGAAAAATCCATTAATTGGTCCAAATATTGAAGAATTTGGTCCGAGATTTCCTTCAATGGTATCACCAATAGATAAAAAATGGTTAAAGAAAATTAAGTATAAAGCGGAGGAAAAGAGGATAAAGATTGAAGAAGGTACGTATTGTTGGATGTTAGGGCCTTCGTATGAAACACCTGCGGAAATTAAAATGCTGGAAAAATTTGAAGGAGATTTAGTTGGTATGTCAACAATGCCAGAAATAATAGCTGCTAATCATTGCGGTATAAGAGCTGTAGCTTTTTCAGCAGTAACTAATATGGCTGCAGGTATATTGCCTCAGCCACTTAATCACAAAGAGGTTATGGAGGTTGCTGAAAGAATAAAACATAAATTTGCAAAAGTTGTAAAAATAGCGATAAAAACATTTTGAGGTGATAGAATGATTAGAACAATAGAAGCTATAATAGGTGAAATAAATAAAGTGAAAAATATTATAGTTGTTGGTCATATTATGCCAGATGGAGATGATATAAGTTCCGTTTTGTCTTTAACTATGGGATTGGAAAAGTTAAATAAAAATGTTCGAGCAGTAATTGATGACAATATTCCAGGTTATCTTGAAGAGTTTCCCTTTGTAAAAGATAAAATAAAATCATATGATTGTATTAATAAATTTCCAGCTGAATTAATAATTTCTGTTGATGCTTCATCACCGGATAGAATTGGCAGGGTGTATGAGCATTTTAAATATGCTAGGAGTATAGTTATAGACCATCATGCAACTAATACATATTTTGGAAATATAAATTGGGTCGATACTTATGGAGCAACTGCTCAAATGATTTTAAGGTTAAATAAGATGTTAGAAATTGAATATGATAAGGATATATCTACAGTTAATCTTTTAGGAATTGCAACTGATACTGGCTTTTTTAGATATTCCAATACTGATGCAGCAGTGTTTGAAGATGTTGCCTGGCTTGTTGGAAAAGGTGGAGATATTGGGTTAATAAGCAATATGATTTTAGAAAATAAACCATTGGAAAATTTAAAATTATATAAAGATTTTCTTGACGTTATGAAATTAGAAAAAGATAATACAATTGTGTATTCTCATATTACTCTTGATATGTTAAGTAAATACAATATTTTACCTAAGGATGCTCCTTCATTTGTTGGGGAATTAAGAGCGATTAAAGGCGTTGAAGTTGCCATTACATTTTTAGAAGCAGAAAAGAATGTTTATCACGTAAGTATGAGGTCGAAAAATTGGTTTGATGTTTCAAAAGTGGCGGTGCATTTTGGCGGTGGAGGTCATCCAAGAGCTGCAGGATTTAGTAAAGAAACACATGACCTTGAAAAATTGGAAAAAGAAGTTATAGAAACTATAAAAATTTTGATGGAGAGTTATAAATGATATACTTATTTATTATGTTTCTATGGTTAGGTTTTATAGGAGTATTAAATGATATGACAATTTTTTTAGGAATAATAATATCAATTTTAGTAGTAAAAATTTCAGAATTTTTTTTAAAATCTGAAATTTATGGTTTTGTTGAACTTTTTATTTCTGCGATAGGTAGAATTTTAGATATGTATAAGATGACCTTTAAATCTTTAAAATATTTAGTCAAAAAAAGTTATTGTGGATTAGTTCCGATTAATGTTGAAAATAAGACTGATTCAGAAAAAGCCGCAATAGCAAATTGTATTACATTGACACCAGGAACTATGTTTATTTTAGAAGAAAATAATCAACTTGTTATACATAAATTTGATGAAACTCCAGTAGAGGCACATTCTTATGAGGATGTTTGGAAGGGTGAATTATTTTGATATATTTAATATTGGATTTATTGGTAATTGTATCCCTGGTTTTAATGATTGTTAAATTAATTCTCGGTCCTACTGCCTGGGACCGAGTTTTGGCATTTTCTTCTATGTCTTCAAAAATTTCTATTATTTCTTTAATATATGCTATAAATAAAGGTTTTTTTGTTATGATAGATATTATTATAATTTTTTTAGTTTTAAACTTATGGGGAGTAGTTATTATTTCTCGTTTTTTAGAAAGAGGGAGAAAGTGATGTTTGCTAACGCTCTTCTTGTTTTAGGTGGAATTTTGATATTTTTAGGAAGTATAGGTATGTTAACACAAAAGGATTTATATACCAGAAT
The DNA here is from genome assembly GCF_001021175.1 of Marinitoga sp. 1155. Taxonomy (NCBI): domain Bacteria; kingdom Thermotogati; phylum Thermotogota; class Thermotogae; order Petrotogales; family Petrotogaceae; genus Marinitoga; species Marinitoga sp. 1155. The sequence continues at coordinate 98,378 of NZ_AZAX01000005.1, forward strand.
ACAATTTGGCGGTATAGCTGATACTGTAGGTACATTTACTGTTTTAATTGGATTGGCATTAAAAACGCAAAATGAGATATTCAGATTTATTATAATAGGATTATTGGTTTTATTAATAGGGCCGGTTTTATCACATGCAATTGCTCATAGTGCAGCATATAATAAAATAAGGGTGAAAGACAATGAGTGAAATTATAGAAAGTATTTTCTTGATTTCTGCAGTAATATTAACAATTCTGATGTTTTTTGTAAAAAGATATATTAATGCTATTTTAATATATGCAGCTTTTGGAACAATATTATCAGGAATATTTTTTATTTTTAATGCACCAGATGTCGCAGCGGTTCAAATGACGATAGGATCGGCATTTATAATTTTCGTTTATATTATTGCCGTAAAAACAAGATCAAAAATAAAAGTTGGTTATATTGAAACACCGTATTTATTTGAAAAGCAGGGTAAAAAATTAAAAGGTTTTGAAAAAGAATTATTGGATATTTTTTCGGAAAACTCTTTTTTTGAAATTGATTATATACCAATAGAAAAGGAAAAGATTAATGATTATATTTATAAAGATGAATTTGATATTATTGTTGGGGGGATAATAATTGAAAATAAAAGATTTGATAAATTTTTATGTTCTAAAGAATATTTACCAACAAAATTATTTAAATATGATGGTGTAATAGATAAAGAGTTTGAATGTGTTATTTTAAATAGGACAAAGAAACAGAAAATTATAGATTATTTACGTTTGAAAGAATATTTTAGAAACAATTCTTATTTGAAAACGGAAGAATTTATAAGTACAGGGTATGTGTTGATTTTTTCTAAAAATAATAAAGCTTTAAGAGATGATTTTAACAGATTTTTAAAAACCTTTTTAAAATCGAAAGAATATGAAACTATAATCCGGAGGAATATAGGATGAAAAAAATAATAATTTCATTAATAGCAATATTAATTCTTTTTTTTATTTTATATGAAGAGACGCCGAGAGAATTTGTAAAAAATCCTAACTATAATATTAATATTTTATCAGAAAATGGATCTTTAAACATGGTATCTGCTATTGTATTAGATTATAGGTTTTATGATACTTTTTTTGAAATTTTAGTTTTTACAGTAACAATAATTGGAATATCTTATTTTATGAAATTTTTTCAACCAGCTAAAACGGAATTTTCTGAACCATCTGTTGTTTTAAAGGTATTTGCTCCAGTTATGTTTCCAATAACTTTATTATTGGGATTTTATAATACATTAACAGGACATTTATATCCTGGTGGTGGTTTTAATTCTGGGATTATACTTGGAACGGGAGTCCTTTCTTTGACACTTATAAAAAAATATGAAGATATAGAAGATATATTTGAAAAATCAAAAATAGAAGAAATCAAAGTTTTAATGCCTTTATTTATAATAGTGTATGGAGTGGTAGGAAAAATATTTTTCGGAGAATATTTTATCAATTTTTTTCCAAAATTTCAACCAGGTAGTATTTTTAGTGGTGGAAGTGCCATTATGTTGAATTCATTTATAGCTTTTGAAGTTTTTGGAGGTTCATGGACCATACTTTATCAATTTATAAAGCACAGGGGGTTGCTTTAATGAGGATATATTTTATATATGCCTATATAGTTTTGTTTTTAGGACTATTAGGTATAATTATAAAAAAAGATTTAATAATGAAATTATTTTTTTTGAGTATTTTTCAATCAGGAGTTCTATTATTCTTTATTTTTCTGGGATATGATGAGAATATTCCTATTATAACGTCTAATATTATACTTAAGAATGCTGATCCATTGATACACTCATTTTTGTTAACTGTAATTGTTATAGGTTTTGCAACAATATCTCTATCTTTAGTATATATAATGATTTTAGCAGAAAATTTTAAAACTCATAATATAGATATAATTGAAGAGGAGTTAGAAAAATAATGGCAATATTATTAATAATATTTCCTATTTCTTTGGGAATTTTAGCTTATCTTTTTAAAGAGCATCATAAGAAAATTGGATATATTACTTATATAATTTTATTAACCTTAAATACATATTTAACTTTTTTTGGTAAAGAAGAAAGAATATTTCCAGGTGGATGGGATCGATTAAAAGGAATAGAAATATATTTTCCAAAAGAAATGTACGTAGTAGCCTTCTTTTTTAATATTATGATGTTTATTATTTATTGGCGTTCTGCACGAAGACATAACAATATTTTTACCGCTTTATGGTTGATAATAAATGGAACATTAATAGGAATTCTAACTTCTGAAGATTTTTTTAATACATATGTTCATCTTGAGCTGATATCAATATCTTCATTTTTATTAATTGGAATTGGAAGGACTGAAAAAAGAATTTGGGCAAGTTTAAAATACATGTTTTTAAGCTATATTGGTTTAAGCTTTTATCTTTTAGGAGTAGGATTAATTTATGCGCAAACTGGAAGTTTGAATTTGCATATAGCATTTTCTAAAGAACCTAACCCGTTAGCGGTATCTTTTATTATTACTGGTTTATTGGTAAAAAGTGGTATGTTATTTTTATCAGCATGGCTTCCTATTGTATATTCAGAATCATCTTCTGAGGTTTCTGCAATTTTATCTGGTTATATATCACCTATTGGAACCTATGTTTTGTATTCTTTTTCCTTATATGAAGGTTTTTATAATGAAGCAAAAGGAATTTTCCTTATATATGGTTTTATATCATTAATATTTGGTGGAATATTGGCTTATTTAGAAAATGATCCAAAAAAAATATTGGCTTATTCGACAATTTCTCAAATGGGATTAGCAATAATAATTATTGCTGTAAAAAAAGAATTATTTATTTTATTTTTTATATTGCAAATGTTGTATAAAGCTTTAGCTTTTTATAATATTGGTCGAATTTATGAGAAAACAAAATGTAGAGATATATATTTATTAAAAAATATAAAAGGTTACAATACAAATAAGATATTGGCAATGCTTAGTATTTTCGGATTATCTGGGATTTTTCCAGCGCATACATTTTTTATTAAAGAAGGTATTGAATTGCAAGGAGGGCTTAAAACTTTATTGTATATTTCAGCATTTATAACAGCATCTTATTCAATTAAATTAATAGCCTCATTAAAATTAACTAAAAAGTTCTACTATTTTAGCCTTTTAATTGCAACTCTGCCAATACTTGATTTTTTATCAATACATTTTAGTTTAAAAGATATGAGTATTTCAATATCGGCATTTATAACAGCATTAATTCTTTCAAGAATAAAGACAAAACCAATATTGGTTAAGCTTAATTATCTTGAAAATGCATTAATTTTACAGGTTTTTTCTATAATAATAGGATATTATATAATAAAAGTAATATAAAAATATTTAGATAAAAAATGAGAGGAGGAGGTTTATGAAAAAAGTCGTAATTTCTTTACTGTTTATTATTTTTTTCTATTCTTTTTCATTTGCTGCGTTAATGAAATCTGTTGATGGTAATACTGTTAAAGTAGAAGTTTTGGAAATAAAAGATGGAAATATCAAGGTAAAACTTTTTAATCAAATATATACAGTTCAGGAAAGTAATGTATTGTATATATCTTTTGATGAAAAAACCACAGCTGATTATGGAGTTATTATAGATGATAAAGTCTTTTCTGGTAAGCTGACATCATATGCATCAACAACTGCAAACATTCAGATGAATATAGGTGAATTTATATTAAATGATGTTTCTAAATTGAAGTTTGTTAATTTTGCCAATTCTGAAGTTCCAGATATAAAATGGTTTAGAGAAAAACAACCTCAAAATTTTGATATAACATTAGGTGATGATTATACAGAAATAAAAGGTAATATTTTTGAAGCAAAAGAAAATCAATTGTTTTTAAATATACCTATTTTGGGGCAGGGTGTATTGGATTTGAGTGTAATAAAAAGCATTTCATATCCAAAGTATGATTTTAAAGAACCATATATTCTAAAATTATATAATGGTTATGAATTTAAATATGTAAATTTTTTGAAAAAGGTTAATGACTATTATTTCTTTGATTTAGGGTATGGTACATTAAGTTTGTTTAATTCATCAATTTTTGGCTTTTCTGGTGGTATGAAGACTCCGACTACTAAATATACATATTTTATATTAAAAAATGGAATGAAATTTTTTGGGGATATTACTGGTAGTGACGAAGAAAACTTAAATGTTACAAGTATATTTGGAGAACATAAAATATCAAAAAGTTCCATTTTAACATATGCTAAAATACCTGATGAAAAAATAATGCTTATCGTTTCCAAAGACGAGGTTTTATATGGAAATTATGAACGTGAGAATAGAAAAATATCTTTAAATCCAGAAAATATTGGTAAAATAGATATTATATTAGTTAATTCTAATAAAGAAAAAGAAAGTATTGTAAGTACTCCAATGAAAAATTGGGAATTGAAAACAAATGTAATAAATAAATCTCTGGCTTTGAGTAAATATAATTTATTAGCTTATGGAAATGACAAAATGGTGATGATAGTTTCTGCAGTAAATAATGAAGGTTTTGGTAATTATAACCATGATTCAAAGGTTACAGCATTATCGTTTGATGATGAAAGTCAATTACTGTATTCAGGAGATGAAAAGGGGATATTGAATGTTTATAATTTAATTACTAAAAAAATTGATTATATGTTTGATTTTAAAAGTAAAATTACATATTTAATATCAAAAAATAAGGTATTATATGTAGCTCTCGAAAACGGAAAATTATATACAATTACAGGGGTTGAAAGTAAATTATTGATTGATATGAATGATGAGATAACGAGAGTAAGTGTGAATGATAGAGCAATATATATTTCTATGAAAAATGGAAAAATTTCAAAAATTGATAAATTTAACGGAAAAACAATTTGGAATATAAAATTTGATAATTCTATAACAGATATTTTATTATTAAAAAATGATAAATATTTAGTAGCAGCACAATATAATGGGAAAATATCAATTTTAAATATCGAAAATGGAAATGTTTTAACCTCATTTCAATCATTTGAAGGTGTATATAGTATTTTACCATCTTTATTGAAAAATTATTTTATAGTATCAGGAAAAAATGGAGAAATAGAAGTATGGAATAGTATAAATTTAAATAAAGTTTCAAAATTTAATATTGGAAAAGATATAATTTATACGTTATTAGATTCAACAGGTGATGTTATATTCTTATTAAAAAATAATTCTGTTGTATCTATGAAAATATTTGAATATTAAAAAGTGTTTATAAAAAGTGTTTAAATATAAAAATGGCTGAATTATCAGCCATTTTTATATTAATAAATTATTTATTATACCCTTCTTTTTTTAAAAAATTAGTTTCTTTGTAAAGTACATATAGCATTAAAAAGGAGAATAAGTATATTGAAATTTTAAAATCAGGGATATCATTACCGCTCGTATAAACTGCAAGCCATCCAAAAATATATTTTAATAGTTCGTATGTACCAATTAACAAGGATATAATTCCACTAACTATAATATGAGCAGAGAAATGATACCAGACGTTTTTTATATCCTCCCATAATCCAATAAAAGCAATAAGTGATACTATGATATAAGATACAAATATGAAATTATCATATTTAAAATTAATTATAGCCATAAATATGGATAAAATTCCAATAAAAATTAAAATATTTTTCTTAAAATTATTTTTTTTATTTTTCATAGGAATATTCCTCCTATCACATAAACTATATTGGCTATTATATAAGCTACAATTAATGTATAAATTAATTCAAAGAAAACCCATTTCCAACCATTAGTTTCTTGTTTTATTACACTTAATGTAGCAAAACATGGAATGTAAGCTAAAACAAAGAAAATTAGAGCTAATGCTGATTGAGGAGATAATATTGTTTGCAATGCATAAGTTATACTCTCTTCTCCAACATTTAAAATAGTCATATAAGAAGAAGCTACAACTTCCTTTGCAACTGCTCCAAAAATCAAAGAAATATTCGTTTGCCAATTCCATCCAAGATTTTGAGTTATAGGCTCAAAAAATTTTCCCAGATAAGCAGCATAAGAATTTGCAATATCATTATTGTTTGGAAAATAAGATAAAAGCCATATAAAAATAGTTGCTATTAATATAATCCCTCCAGCCTTCTCTAAGAAATGCTTCCCTCTATTCCAGGAATATAAGATTAAATTTCTAAAAGTAGGCATTCTAAACCTTGGTAATTCTATTGTAAAGGGAACCTCTTCTCCTTTTATAAAAAATATTTGAAGTATCTTTGCAGATAATAATACTAAAATTATACTTGATATGTACACGAAAAGTAATATAGTAGCAGCGTTTTTTTCAAAAAAGGCACTTATTAATAATATATAAACAGGTAATCTTGCAGAACAGGAGGCAAAAGGTATACTTAATATTAAAGCCATTCTTTCCTTTTTATTAGCTATAGTTTTTGTTGACATTATTGCAGGAACACTACATCCGAACCCAAGTATAATAGACATGAAAGAGCGACCACTGAGGCCAAATTTTCTAACTAATTTATCAACTAAAAAAGCTGCTCTGGGTAAATATCCTGATTCTTCTAAAAAACCCATAAAAAAGAATAGTACAAATAATTGAGGAACAAAAATTAAAACGCCACCTACTCCTCCTATCACTCCATCAACAATTAATGAATTTAACCATGGTATAGGAATTTTTCCATTTATTGAATTTCCTAAATTGCTAAATAATATATCAATCAAATCTGAAAGAGGGCTGGCAATATTAAAGGTTAACGAAAAAACAAAATATAAAGCAACGATATATATTAATAGTCCTAATATTTTATGTGTCATTACATGGTCAAGAATATCTCTCATTGCCCAGCTTCTACCTTGTTCAATTACAGAACTTTTTATAACAGTTGAAATAAACTTAAATTTCCAATCCATATATTCTGATTTTAATTTATTAATATCAACCTTTGAATTTATTTCTTTAATCAATTCTTCTGGATAATATAAATTTTTGGATCCAAATTCTAAATAATATATTGATAGCCACCTTTTGTCATATGATTTTAAGAAATCAAATTTCTCTAATCCTTTCGAAAAGATTTTTATAAAAGAATTTATTGAATTTGTATATGCGAATTTTTTTAGTGGAATATTTTTATTTTCTGCTGTTTTATGAATGGCTTCTAGTAGTTGATCTATCCCAATATTTTTTTTTGCAGAGGTTAAAACAACAGGTATATTTAGAGTTTTTTCAATAAAAGAGGGATTTATAACTTTACCTTTTGAATATGCTTCATCAATAGAATTAATTGCTAGAATTACAGGAAGATTCATTTCTAAAATTTGTATTAAAAGATAAATAGACCTTTCTAAATTAAGGGAGTCAGCAACGACGACAACTGCATCTGGAGATTCATTTATCAAATAATCTCTTGCAACCTTTTCATCATCACTTTGAGCAGATAAAGTATAGATTCCAGGTAAATCTACAAGTTTAAAATGATGATTTTTATATTTAAATGAGCCAACTTTTTTTTCAACAGTTACTCCAGGCCAATTTGCAATATATTGTCTACTTCCAGTTATAATGTTAAATATAGAGGTTTTACCAACATTTGGATTTCCGATTATAGCAATTTCAAAAGTCATGTTTTACCCTCCGCAATTTTTTTTATTACAAAATTTATTTATTGGACAATCACTGCATTTTAAATTTAATGAATCAAATGTATTTATTTTTATGCCGTTAGATATTAAAAAAGGGAATAAAATTTCCCATTCTTGATTATTTAAATTGAATTTCCTTTTAATTTCATCTATAGAAATATTTTCGTTTGTGTTTTTCAAAAATGTTAGAACTTGATTTATCATATGCTCACCACTTTTTTATTCTTTTTTTAAAAGAATTTTTTTTGCGCGACCTTTACCAAAGATTATTTGTTTTCCATTTATGTCTATTGTTACTTTACCACGATGATTATGAAGTACATTTATTTGTTTTCCAACAGATAAATTTAAACTTTCCATATCCTTTTTAAAAAAGATTCCGCCTTTAATGAAAAAAATCTCATATTTCCCAGGTGAAGCTTCATCTAAGGAAAATATTTCATTTGTAACTTCTACAAAAATTTTTTGAGCTTCATTTTTCCTTATCATGATTTTATTATCATCTATTTTAAATACCATTGGATCGCCAAAAGGAGATTCGTGTATATATATTATTTTTTTTCCAGGGATTAAACCCATGGCGATAAATCTTTCTTTAATACCTTCATCAAATTCCAATCTTACAATTATGCCATCCATTCCTATTTTTAAACTACTTAATGGTATAATCACATTAGTTTCCTCCTGAAATAAGTGATATTTTTCGTTTATATTATATCCAATTTCTGTTAAAATCTTACAGCATAAAATAAAATAGAGAATTACTTAATTCTATATATAAAATAAATATAAACTTTTCATATAAAATAATTAACAATAATAAATTAAAACATTAAATATATATTATTATATTTTACAAAGTTTTATTTATATATTCTATAACATCTTCTAATTCTTTTAGTTTTATTTCTATTTCTTTTGAATCATCCGAATATGCAGCTTCTCTTACACAAGTTTCAAGATGTTCTTTTAAAATTTGTGAATTAGCTTTTTTTAATAAAGATATAGAAGCCAAAATTTGTTTTGATATATCAATACAATATCTGTTATCTTCTATCATCTTTATAACAGCTTCAACCTGTCCTCTTGCAGTTTTTAATACATTTAAAGTTTTTTTGTGCTTCATATGATGATGTGTGTGTTTATCCATTTTTTTTTCCTCCCTGTTCTATATTTTCTTCTCATATATAATTATATACTATTTTTATTTATTTTGTGTGTTGTCAAATAAAAAATTTGTGGTATGATAATATAGAAAGAAAAAATTCGAGGGAGGTTGAATATGAAAGAATTATCAAAATATTCTAAAGACATAATTGCAATGGGAATATTTTTTTTGTTATTGCCTTTTTTAATGGTTCCAAATTGGGTATACGAATATTCAACACAGAAACATCTTGTTTTTTCATTATTCTTTACAATAATGTTTTTTATTTATTACTATAAAATTCAAAAAGAAAAATATGAAATAGAATATTCATTAAATCATGTATATTTTTCTTTATTTGGTATAGCGACTTTGTTTTCTTTAATAAGTGTTATTATTCAGAATAAATATTATTTTAGATATTCATTTGAAGTGTCATTATATACTTTAATTATTGTTTTTGTTTCTTATATATTAACTAATAGATTTGGGAAAGATTATAAATATATTGAGGATGCTTTATTTATTTTTTTAATTACAGGAGTTATAATCGGATTCGATGGTCTTCTAAATAAATTTTTTGGATTTGACATCTTTTTTGGTAAGTATGGAGATCCATCTCAAAGAATTACTTTAAGAACAACAATTGGAAATCCAAATTTTGTATCTGATTATATGGGGCAAATGATACCAATAGGTATATATTTTGCATTATCCAGAAATTCTAATATATTTAAAAAAATTTTTTCCATAATATCTGTTTTTATAATGTTCTGGGTATTATTATTTGCACAGACACGTTCAGTTTATTTGTCTTTTTTTCTGGGAATGATGATTTTTGCAATTTTCTTTACTCTTAGTATTTTAAAAAATAAAGACGAAGAAAAAGTTAAATATATAACATCTAAACGATTCATCATACCTTTGCTGTCAGTTTTTTTGTCAATTTTATTTTTATTTATAATGTTTAATATTCCTTCACCGTTTAATAAAAGTGGAGAAGTGGTAGCATCAAAAAGATTTGGAGCAATGGCATCAGTATCTTCATGGGATGAAAGAACTTTATCTTGGTTAGCTGCTGTTGAACAATGGCAGGATAAAAATCATATAGAAAATAGATTTATAGGCGGGGGAATAGCTACTTATCCTGTTTATGCTGTTAGATATATGTCAGATATTCAGGCAAGAAATCCTGAAAAATTTTATTATGCCTGGAATAATTTTAAAAGAGCTCATAATGATTATCTACAGGTTTTAGGTGAAACAGGTCTTTTTGGATTTATAGCAATAATTTTGTTATTATTCGGATTAATAACAGTTTTTATAAAAAGAGTTTTTAAAATAGAAGACTTTGATAAAATTTTATTATTTAATTTATTTGCGTGGAGTTTAACTATAGTTGCAATACATTCATTTACAGAATTTCCAATGCATCTTCATCCAAATATAATGTCTGCATTATTCATTATATCGGTGGCACTTTCCAGACAATTTGGAGAAACAAGAAAAATAAGAGTTTCAAAACAGGGATTGAAAGTTTTATTATTAGTTTTTTTTGTTATAGGTATAATTGTATCTTATTTAAAAATTCAGTCAACAGCAGCTGAGGTTTATTTTAAAATAGGAAATACTGAATATATGAAAATTGATGCATATGAAAATGTAGTAAAAAAACAAATACCAGATGTTTTAAGACAAATAGATAAAAAGATACAGGAATATAAAAGTTATAAAGTTACAAATCCTCTGGATTTGCAAAAGATATCAATGGAAATAAAAAATTTAGAGGAGCAAAAACAAAAATATATATCTGCTAAAACAGAGTATGAAAATAAAGCTTTTGAGTCATACAAAAAGGCTAAAAAATACTTTTTGAAATCATTAAAATCAAATTCTGCTTTTGGAAAATCTGGATTTTATCTGGCCCAATTATTAGCTAAAACTCCATATAGATTAATGGAAATAGATTATAATAATCTTGAAAAATATATGAAAATGGAAACTCCAGATTATAATTTTATATTAAATAAATTTGAAGGGTCAATAGATTTAATGCCATTTAATAGATATCAAATAAGGGATACTATAATGAGACTCTATGAGTTGTTAAAGGATAATAATAATAAACAATTATTGCAGGCTTTAGCTTATATTCAGATAGTACAGGATGAAATTGATCAATTAGAAAGCAATTATATATCTTTTAATGAAAAAAATGCATATAGGTTAATTGCTAAATTAAATGTTTTAATATTTCAAAATTTAAGCAATATAGAAAAATTTTTTAAGACAGAAGAAGATATTGTTAAAGAAATAAATAGATTAAAAGAAAAGTATTATAATGATTTTGTTCATTGGTATGATAAAACTATTGAAATATTACCAGGAGGCTGGAATAGATTTCCAGAATGGGAAGATGTATATACTGAGTACATGAGAATAATGTTTAATTTTAATCAATACTTAGGATATGAAACAGTCGTAGACAATATAATAAAGATATCAGAAAAGGAAGGAAAAGCTGATTATTATATGGCAAAGAAATATAAAGGAATACCAGATAAATCATTTAAATTTTTTGAAGATTTATATTTTTATTTAAAATCAAATAAAAAGGAAGATTTGGCTTTAAAATTATCAAAAGCTGTATCCAAAAATTATGAAAATGTATATAGTTTTTATGTGGAGTATTTAAAAAAATATCCTGATTATAGATATAAAAGTAGAGTAGAAAATTTCATAAAAACATATGAATTTTTAAAATGAGAATAGCAATAATTTTATTAACTATAGTTATTATTTTGAATTCTATAACATTTTATTTTTATTTAAAAATAAAAAATATCGAATCAGTTAATTCACAGTATTCGATATATGATGTATATATGAAGACAAGATTTTATGATAAACTTATAATATTTATGTTAAATCATAATAATATTCAAGAAGTAGAATTAAATGGGCTTATATTTAAGAGAGAAGGAAATAAAATTATTGTTAAGGAGGAATAAAATGAAAAGAGCTATAATCATAGATTCCGGATGTTCCCCAACGCCAGAATGGATAAAAAAATATAATTTGAAATTTATGGGAATGAAAGTATATGTTGACGGTGGAGAATATACTGATGGAATAAGTTTAAATCATGACAAATTTTATGATTTAGTAAAAAATGCTAAAGAAATTCATACTGCACAGCCATCTTTAAAGGAAATAATGAACATCTATGAAAAATTAATGGAAGAGGGATACGAAGAAATAGTTGATATACATTTTTCATCTAAAATGTCTGGATTATATAATACTGCGCAAATGGCAAGAAATATGCTTGATAATATAAATCTTAAAATTATTGATACTAAAATGGTATCAATAGGAGCATCTTTGGTAGCAAGAAGAATTGTTGAATTGTTAGTAGATGAAAAAATTCCTTCTGAAAAGCTTGATGATTTAATACCAAAAATTATTAATAACACTTTTATGGAATTTTCAGTTCCAACTCTAAAATATCTTATAAAAAATGGAAGAATAGGAAAAGCATCAGGTATGGCTGGTACACTATTGAAAATTTTGCCTGTATTAACAGTTGAGGATGGTGAAATAACCCCTTTAACAAAAGTAAGAGGAATAAATAAAGTTTTCAAAGTGATGGCTGATAATGCCTTTGAATTTATAAAAGAAAGGCCATATAATATAAAAATTTATAAAGTGCATGGATTTGAGTCAAATTTAGAACAGGAAAATAAAGTTTTTAATATGTTTATGGAAAAATTTGAAAAATTAAATTATAAATACGAATTAATTGAGGGGAGAATCTGGCCAACAGTTGCATGTCATAGTGGTCCAGAGGTTTTTGGATTGGGTGTTTATGGGGAGGAAAATTCTTTATAATGTTTCTTGAGGATTTTTTTAAAGAACTCGAAAAATATTTAAAAAGAGGATTGAATAAAGAAATTTCGTGGAATACTTTTTTCCCGGAAATATACAGATTTTGTGAAAATAATATAAATATTATAGAAAAAGAAAAGGGCCTAAAAGAGAAAATAGGCTCATTTTTAGCATATTACAAACCCATAAATAAATTATCAGAAGAGAGAAGAATTAGAAGAATAAAAGAAGGGTTTAATTTAATTGAAAAATTAAAGAATATGTATTTAATTGATACTCCTGCTTTTCCACATAAAGAATTGCCATTGAAAACAGATATTAAATTTATAAAAGGAGTAGGGAATAAAAGAGCTACGTTAATGAGAGAATTAGGGATTAATAATATTGAAGATACGTTTTATTTTTTTCCAAGAGAATATGAAGATAGAAGAGAGATAAAGTGTATATTAGATTGTTACCATGGACAAAATTGCTTAATTGTTGGAAATATAGTAAATTATGAAGAAAAAAAAGTTGGAACATTAAGAATACTTTCTTATGTTTTAGAAGATAAAAATAATTCTATTATAATATTGACGTGGTTTAATCAAGAATATATAAAAAAATTTTTAAATATAGGAATGAAAGTTGCGGTTTATGGTACGCTAGAGATTGATTTTGGAAGAAAACAGATGAAAAACCCTGATTTTCAAGTTATAACTTCTATTGATGAAATAAAAACGGGAATCATGCCAATATACCCGTTAAAAAAAGGATTATATCAAAATACTATGAGAAATATTTTTTCAGAAACTATTCAATATGCTAATAATGTGAAAGAGTTTATACCTGAAAAATTATTAAAAAAATATAAATTTTTAAATTTTCCATCAAGAATAAAGGGAATACATTTTCCAAAAAGTTTTTATCATCTCAAAAAAGCAAAAGATACACTTAGATATGAAGAAATATTTTTATTTGAATTATCAGTATTAATTCAAAAACTAAAAATCCAATTAAAGAAAGGTTTTTCAAAAAAAATAAATGGTGAACTATCAAAAAAATTCATGGAATCCTTACCATTTAAATTGACCAATTCACAAATTAAGGTTTTTGAAGAGATTAGAAAAGATATGAAAAAAGATGTGCCTATGAACCGACTACTTCAGGGAGATGTTGGTTCTGGGAAAACTGTAGTATCTGAATTAGCTTTGATTGATAATTTTGAAAGTGGGTTTCAAGGAGCAGTAATGGTTCCAACATCGGTTTTGGCTAAACAACAATATAAAAGGTTAAAAAAGGATTTTGAAAAGTTTGGAATTAATGTAGAAATACTATTGGGAGAAACAAAAAAATCTAAAAAAATAGAAATAAAAGAAAATTTGATAAAGAATAAAATAGATATATTAATAGGCACCCATGCTTTAATACAGGATGATGTAGAATTTAAAAAATTGGGGTTAGTCGTAATAGATGAACAACACAGGTTTGGAGTGAGGCAGAGATTGGCTTTGATAAGCAAAGGTAAAATGCCAGATATTTTATTCATGACAGCAACTCCAATTCCCCGAACTCTGGCAATGACATTATATGGTGATCTGGATGTTTCTATAATTACTGAAATGCCTGCGGGAAGAAAAAAGATAAAAACATTATTACTAAAAGAAAACAAAGTAAATGAAATTTATAAATTTATAGATAAAGAATTAGAGTCAGGGAATCAAGCTTTTTTCGTATATCCTTTAATTGATGAATCTGAAGTAATGGAATTGAAAGCTGCTACTGAAATGTATGATATATTGAAAGAGAGATTTAGAGAATATGAAGTAGGATTGTTACATGGAAAAATGACACCTCTGGAAAAAAATGATATTATGGAGAAATTTATAAATAAAGAATTTAGAATATTAGTATCAACTACTGTAATAGAAGTGGGAATGGATATACCAGATGCAACAATTATGGTAATTGAACATGCTGATAGATTTGGTTTATCTCAATTACATCAATTAAGAGGTAGAGTGGGAAGAAGCAAAAAACAGGCATATTGTTTTTTGATTATGAGTCAAAATGTATCTGCTGAGACAAAAGAAAAACTGAGATTATTTGCTAATACAACGAATGGTTTTGAAGTGTCGGAGATTGATTTAAAATGGAGAGGACCTGGAAAATTTTTTGGGACAGAACAACACGGATTACCAGATTTTAAATTTTTAGATATATTGAAAGATACAGAATTAATAGAAAAAGCAAGAAAGGATGCATTAGAAATATTAAAAGAAGATCCTGAACTAAAAAAATATAAAACTCTAAAATATGAAATATATAGACGTTATGGGAAAAAATTAAGGATGCTGGAGGCATAAATAAAGATGTTGTCAATAGAAAATGGAATATTAAAAGGTAGAAAAATAAATATTGTTCCTGACAAAAGGACAAGATATACTCCTGCGAATGTAAGAAGAGCTTTAATGAATATAATAGATGTAAAAGATATGAATACGCTGGAGATGTTTGGAGGATCTGGTGTAGTTTCTTTTGAATTTATTAGTTCTGGAGCTGAAAAAGCAACTATAATTGAAACATCACGCAAAGCATGTTCGACCATAATAAAGAATTCAAAAATTTTAAAAATAAATAATAAACTAAAATTAATATGTTCAGATTTTCGAAAAGCTTTGAAAAAGTTAACAGAAAAATACGATCTAATATTTTTAGATCCACCATTTCAAATGGGAATTGCAGATGAAGCTCTGGAAAAAATAAGTGAAAATAAATATATATATAATGAAAACACATTAATAATAGTAGAACATTCTAAAAGGGAAAAGCTGAAAAAAACATA
Organism: Marinitoga sp. 1155; assembly: GCF_001021175.1. Lineage (NCBI taxonomy): Bacteria > Thermotogati > Thermotogota > Thermotogae > Petrotogales > Petrotogaceae > Marinitoga > Marinitoga sp. 1155. The sequence continues at coordinate 113,920 of NZ_AZAX01000005.1, forward strand.
TGGTGATTTAATATTGGATAAGGAGTATAATTATGGTGATATAAAAATATCTATTTACATAAAGGAAGGTGGATGATATGATTATAGAAAAATACCATATTTTTAATGTTTTAGAGCATTTAGTTGAAGATATAACCAATGAAATGTTTAGCATGCCAAATGTTGATATGTGTATTTGTGATCGTTGTAGGGCAGATGTTATAGCTTTAGCTCTAAACCATTTACACCCTAAATATGTAGTTACAGAAAAAGGAAGGATATTTTCTGAACTTGAAACATATACATTTCAAATAAGAGCAGAAGTTTTATCAGAAGTTTTAAAAGCAATGGAAAAGGTAAAAGAAAGACCATCGCACCCAAAAGAAGAATCAATCTACAAAGAAAAACTCATAGACTTAGATAAATTAGAAGAACATTTTAATAATTTGCAAAAAAAGAATGATTAAGAATTACAGAAAAAATAATTAAAAATAAGCTGTAAAAATCATTCCGAGGATTTCATCATTTTGATTTGAAATAGCATTACCCAGCTTTAACATTAATAATTTATTTTCAAGTGTTTTTATTTTATTTTCCAATTCTGATTTTATATCAGGGTCGGTTTCTGTTTTTATATAATTTTTAAGATTATTGATTAATTCTTCCAGCCTTTTTATCTTATCATCCTTTTTATTATCTAATTTATTTGGATTATTTTCGATTATATTATCGTCATTTTTTGGACTATTGTCCATTTTGTTTTTATATGCAATCATTACCTGTGTTTTTCCAGCAACGGCGGCGAGGAAAGCACCTCTTTTTTGAATATCAAGAGATATTTTGCTGTATATGACATATCCTCCGTTTTGAATGGCTTCTTTTTTAAATGCCATTAAATTGCCAGTTTCTTGAGATAAAACACGTATAATACTCATTGAAGCAGGAGCTCCCGAGGCTATTCCCGGTTCTCCTGGGTCTAATTTATAACCAAGTATGGGATTAATATTATTAGGATTAATTTTCATATTTATCATTTTTACCACTCCTGAGAAATTATAACCATATTTTACACTTAGATTTTTTATTTTGCATTTAAAGATAAAAATTTTAATGTTCTTTTTTTAATCATATTATTTAGATGTTGAAAAGATTAAAAATGTTCTAATAAAAAAATAAAAAGTGAGTGATTGTATGGATATACCACAAATTTTGGAAAAAAACATAAAAAAAATAAAAATAGGCTATTTAAAAGTAAATTTTACATACATAGAAAATAAAATCATAAAAATAAAAAAGTATGGAAGAATATTGCATGAAAAATATCCATCAGATATTCTAATAATACTTGAACTTTCTGAAACAATAAAAGCATATATATTTTTTTATACTTTTGAATGTGATATAAATATATTTAAAAAATTCAATCCTGAAGTAAAAAATAATATGATAGTATTTGATTTGAAAGAAAAGAGTATGGATAAAGCTTTTGATATAATAATCAATGAAATTAGAGAAAACTATATTCCTGCTATTAAAGCCAGGGATATAATGTCCTCACCAGTAAGGACTGTTTTATCAAATGAAGCTATTGAAAAAGTATATAGAATAATGATTCAAACAGGACACAATGGTTTACCTGTAATTGAAAAAAATGAATTAATAGGTATAATAACCAAAAAAGATATTGAAAAAGCTATAAATCATGGACTATCTAAATTTCCTGTAAAGGAAATAATAACGAAAAATGTTGTATCAGTTTTGCCTGAAACAACAATTGAAGAAATAAGATATAAAATGCTTGAAAATGGAATAGGACGATTATTAGTTATAGATAAGAATAATATGTTAATGGGAATAATAACAAGATCTGATTTGATTAAAGGAAAAGTATTTCATAAATCAAAGCCTAATATAATTATTGAATATAATGAAGAAGTTCATAAATATAATATATTAAAGAAGATGCTAAAATATATTCCTTCAAAATATATGAATCTTTTAAGGTTATTAGGTGCATATGGAAGTGAATTGAATATGCCAGTTTATGTTGTTGGTGGATTTGTCAGGGATTTATTATTGGGTAAAAAGAATTTTGATATAGATATAGTGGTCGAAGGCGATGGTTTAAAATACTCAAAATATGCATCAAAAAATTTAAGGGCAACATTTGTTGAACATAGTGAATTTCATACAGGTTCATTGTTTTTTAAGGATGGATTTAGAATAGATATTGCTACAGCCAGAACTGAGTATTATGAAAAACCAGCAGATTTGCCAAAAGTAGAATTAAGTACAATTAAAAAAGATTTATATAGAAGAGATTTTTCAATAAATGCTATGGCTATAAAATTAAATAGTGAAGAATTTGGTGTTTTACTTGATTTTTTTGGATGCAAGAAAGATTTAGATAAAGGTATTATTAGGGTATTATATAACTTAAGTTTTATAGAAGATCCAACAAGAATTTTAAGGGCTATAAGATTTAAAAATCGTTTTAATTTTATAATTGAAAATAGAACATATGAATTACTAAAAACCACAGTAGAAAACAATTATATTGAAAAAGTTACTGGAATGAGATTAAGAGAAGAATTTGAAAAAATTTTAAATGAAAGGAATATAATAGATTCTCTCAAAGAAATGGGGAGATTAGGAATATTAGATCATCTATTTTTATATACAAAATACAATGAAGAAAAAATAAAAATTTTTAAAAGAGTATTGATTTTCTACAATTGGTTAAAAGAAAATGCATTGCAATATATAAAAAGCGTAAAAATTTTTCATTTATTTTTATATTCTTATCTTATTAATGAAAGTAATGATGCAAAATCATATGTATTTAATCGTTATGGATTACCAAAAAAGTTTATTAATAATATAGAAAAATTTGAAAAACTACAAAAAGAACTAAAAAAAATAAATCCAGATTCATTATTCTCAGATTTTTATAAATTAACAGATTCATTTGATAATGAATTGTTAATTGTTTTGTCGGGATATATTGATTTACAAACAACAGAAAAATATAAAAAGTTTCTATTAAAGATAAAAGATTTCAAATTAAACATTACAGGAAATGATATAATAAAATTAGGCATAAAGGGTAAAAAAGTTGGGGAAATTTTGAATAAAATAAAAATGTATAAACTGGATGATAATATCAATGATGAAAAAGATTTTTTGTTAAAATTAGTGGAGGATTGGAATGAATCAGTATAGAATTTATATATTAATTGCATCAATTTTAATATTGATATCTTCGTTTTTCATAATTAATATATTAAATAATTCTTCAGATTTAATAATGGTAGCATCTACAAAAAAGTTACCTATAGAAATCGAAAATAAAAGTAATGATGTTATTTTTATCAACGGAGAAAAACTTAAACCCCAGAATAAAAGGGATATAAGTCTTGGAAAAAATGAAAAAATAATAATTACAAATAATTTCGGAACGGTTATAATAAAGACTTTTGAAAAAATATATAAAGTGAAATTAAAATCTTTTGAGGTGGTGATTGAAAATGGGGAAAATTAAAGATATAGATAGGGTGAATTATGTAATACATTTTTTTTCAGCAGGAGGTACGGATTATTGGTTATATCATGAAAATGTATTGGAAAAATTAAAAAAACATTTTGGTGAAATAGATTATATTTCTGATGAATTAGATTTTCAAAAATATACATATTATTATAATCTGGAAATGGGGCAAAACGTAAAGATAAAAGCCAGGATGATAAGTTTTAAAAACTTATATTCGCCTGGATTTTTAGCAGATGCTAAAACAATAACTAATTCTATAGAATTAGAGTATGCTTTTGATGGAAAAAGAAAAATTAATCTTGATATAGGATATATTCACCATATGCAATTTGTTCTTGCCAGTACAAAACCATGGGGTAATAGAATTTATTTATCAAAAGGGATATATGCAGAAATAACATTAATGTATGTATATGATCAGTGGAAAGCATTTGACCATTCTTATCAGAACTTTAAAGATAAAGAATATCAGAATATTTTAACTGAAATTAGAAATATATATTTAAATAAAAGAAAAAAATGGTTATCGGGGAAAAAATAATATGAAAAACAAATTATTTTTTCTATTATTTATAATAATAACAGTTTATAATTTTTCATCAGCAAAATTGTTATTTCCAGATTCAATAGACTTTTATTATCAACGTTCGAAAAATATAAATTCCGGTATATTATATACCGGAATTCCTTTGTTTTTTATTGAAGATAACAATTATAAATCTAATATATTATTTGAATTTCCACTTGGTTTCGAAAAAAGATTGGAAAATAATGTGCTATTTAATGGTGGAGGATATTATACCTTAGAAAAAGATAAGATTTTTTTTAGTGATCTATACAATGAATATTATTCATGGATGAATTTTGGTTTTGAATTTTATCATAATGATAATCTATATGCAAGATTTATAGTTGATTTCAAAGAAGGAAATAGTGCATATTTTAAATATAAAAACTTGACTTTTTTGGATATATATAACAATTTTGAATTAATTAAAAGAACTACATTGGATACGCCGTCGTTGAGCTATTTAAGCTTAAAAAATAATAACTGGAGTTTTATTTTAGGAAGAACCAGAATATCTCTTGGACCATTAAAAAATTCATTAATTCTTTCAGATGCAACAAAATATTATGAAAATATAAACTACAAATACAGATTTAAAGGAATAATATTCAATACAATATTAATTTCAATGCAACCAATGCTAACTAAAGAAGAATATGAAAAACAATTTTCTACAGATGCAACGGATGCTTTTAGAGAAATATTAACAAATAGAGTAGATTTTAATTTTGATAAAATAAATATAGGAGTAACATCTTTGAATTTGTATGGAGGATCAAAAGCTTTAATAGATACAAAAAATGGATTAATATCTATAGATGCATTATTGCAATATAAAAATTTTAGATTATACGTTCAGGATACTTACAATACATTTAAAGATAAAAATAGCTATGGATATGGTGCGGAAATATTATTTAAAATACACAAAGATACATACTTTTCAATGTTATATGAAAATTATTTTGTTGATAATGGAATATATGAAGATGAGATTCCATATAACAGATTATATAATCGTTCATTGGAAATAATAAACGAACCTGGAGCAAGATATTTTTACGATTATCCACTTGGATTTAAATATGATGAAAATTCCAAAGTTCAAAGTTTTCAAACATATATATCAAATAGAAATTTTTTGATGTTGTATGAACAGGATTCTGGAATTTCCTTTGGTAATGATTTCTTTAATGAAAAAATTAAAATGTATATCAGATTCTTCAATAATATAAATGTGGAACTTAAATATATAAATTTAAGATATGATAAGCAGAAATTTGAAAACTATTCAGTGTTTTTAATAATTCCTATTAAAATTCAATGATAATATTGAACGTTTTATTGAAGAGGTGGATTATGAAAAAGTATTTGTTTGTGTTAATATTTTTAATGTTAATGTCGACAGTTTTTCCTTTTTATTTTGAAAATGATATAGAATATAAAATATTTATATATGATAAACTTTTAAATGGAGAAGTTTTAGAAACCTCCATAACTCCATATCCAGATAAATCAAAAAACGAAATAAAAATAAATGTTCCATATTATTATACTAATAAATATGAATTAATACCGCTATTTCAAATAAAAAATAAAGACTATTCGTTTGAATTTTCTTTTACAACTGATTATCAGCTAAATTTTCAGATATATTTTGGAAAAAAAATAAATTCTTTCTGGTTTATAATTGGAAGATATAAAACAGATTGGTCATTATTAGAAAGAGGCGTGTTTTTATCAGACTCTTTACCATATGTTGATGGAATAACAGGTGGATTTACCACAGATTTTCTTTTTGGGGATATGGGCATATACTTTGGAGCATATGCTTTTAATTCTTATTTGACAGACGAAGAAAAAGAAATACAAAAGATGCAGATAGATGGAAATTCTGATAGAAGAAGTATAAATATGGGATATTATGAACCATATAAAACACTATTAATTCATAGATTGGACTTAAGACCAACAGATTTTTTAAGAATATCTTTCAATGAATTAAATTTAATAGGTGGAAAGTTTCCGGACTTAGTTGACCTGAATTTTATGAATGTTCTTCATAACACATATGGTGAAGGTTATTCAAACGCGATGTTGGCAATAGATGGTGAAATTATTCCTTTAAAAGGGATTAAATTATACGGTGAAATAGCAATGGATGATTTTGTTGTACCTCTTACAGAATCCGGTGCTGAAGATTATAAACCAACAGCTTTTGCATGGGGATATGGATTTCAATATGTATTTAAAGTATTTAATGGTTATTTAAATACAAAAATAGAAGATTATAAGATATATTCATGGATGTATAATAGATGGCAGGAGTTATTAAAATTTACGGGGCGATATATAGAAAATAATAAAATATATGATATTCCAATGGGTTATGATTATGGAAGTGGAATAGAAAGTCAATTATTTTCCATAGAATATATAAAAAATAAATTTAATATAAAACTTATATTTGAAAAAGTGGTTCAAGGTGAAATAAATTTGAGTACATCTTATTTTGATAAAACGTTAAAAGGAAATATTGAAACATGGGAAGGACCTTATGGGAATATAAATGAGATTTATTATACAACATTAGATCTCAAATTAAATAATCTTTTGTTTAATATGAAACTCAGTAATTCTAATATAATTGAATATATGATAAATTATGAAATATCTTTTTAAAATATAAATAAAAATCATATAGTCCGCTGCAAGTGTGAATATTTTCTAAGAAAATATTAAAGTTTTTTTAATAAATACGGTGTCCAAAAAGTCAAATTCACTCAGACAGCTCGATTGCTTATCCTTAAAATTATTCATTCTCAGCCGTCGCTCAAAATTACATCCATGTAATTTTGACGGCTTTTATTTTACGCTTAGATTTTTTATAAAAAATCTAAGGGAAAAGAAGGATTTATAATATTAAAAATTATTTATTCCGATTACCCGCTGTAAGAGAGCAATAGCTCAAAGTTTTTTTTATCAAAATCCAATTTTTTATCCAATAACCCACCGTAGGTGTGTTAAGGGCAATCTTCGAGCCTTCGTTTCATTTGAGACTTTTTAGACAACCTATAAATAAAAAAACTAAATAAAAATCATATAGCTCGCTGCAAGCGAGCTATAGCTCAAAAGTTTTTTTAATTAAAATCAAAATTTTTAAACCAATACCCGCGGTAGCGTGTAAGTAGGTGAGAAAATGAATAAAAAAACTTTTTTTATATTAGAAAAAATAGAAAATAAAAGATTCCCATATAGATTAACCATTATTCAGGGGAACAAGATACTTTTATCTTTAAGAGTACAGGAAAAATGGCCGGGTCAAAAAGGGCATATTTTCTGTGTACGTGAAAAAGAAAATTTTATTTTAAAAAAAGAAAATATAATAGAAAAAGTTCCAATATTATATTTAAAACGTCTTGGAAAAAGGTTGGTAATGGTCCTTGATAGAGAAATGAGAAAAAGATGTGATTTTTTATTTTTAAAGAAAAAGTATAAAACTAGAGAAGGTGAATATGAGCAAATTTTCTGGAGAACAGAGCAGGGATTAAAACAAAACAAACCAAAAGTGAAACTAACAACATATTATCACGATATATTGAATATTATTATAGATTCAAATGAAAGATATCCGTGGAAATTTCCAAAAGCTATTATTTCAAAAAGAAAATTGCCAATAGGAGATTACGCCCTTGAAGATAACGGGGAAATATTAGGAGTAGTTGAAAGGAAAACTTTTGAAAATGTTATACATGAATTTTCCCAAATGGCAAATTTTCATCAACATTTAGTTAATTTAAAAGCTTATAAAAATTCTGCACTTGTAATTGAAGCAAATTATTCTGATTTTTTAAATGAAAATAAAATTAAGTATTATAGTTCATCTTATATGTTAAAAGCAATAGCGGAACTTTATGCATATCATAGCGATCTTACTATTGTGTTTGCGGGTAATAGGAAATTAGCTAATGAATGGACATATAGATATTTTGAAGCATTAAAATCACATAAAGAGGATGTTCCTCATTTTAAAATTGCAGAGATTATGGAAGCTTATAAACCTTCACAAAAAAAGGAAGATATATATCTTGAAATAAAAAATAAAATAAAAAATGAATTTCCAGAATCATTTAAATTTTCATATTTGAAAAAAATTTTTAATAATGTATCAGAGCACAAACTTAGAAAAATATTAAATCAATTGAGAGAAGAAGGATTAGTTTATCTTGAAAGAAAAGGAAATAAAAGTTTATGGAAAAAATGCAAAGGAGAGTGAATTATGAAAGTAGGATTGATTTTCGGGACAAGGCCAGAAGCAATAAAAATGGCTCCAGTCTATCATACATTGCGAAAATATGGAATTGATGCAAAAATAATAGCTACTGCTCAACACAGAGAAATGCTTGATCAGGTTTTAGAATTATTTGAAATAATACCTGATTATGATTTAAATGTTATGACTCATAGACAAACATTATCAGAATTGACAGGAAATTTAATAAATAAAATGGATTATGTTTTTAAGAACGAAAAATTCGATTATATCCTTGTTCAAGGAGATACTACATCTACGTTTATTGGAGCTTTAATATCTTTTTATTATAAGATTCCAGTTGGTCATGTTGAAGCAGGATTGAGGACGGATAATATATATAACCCATTTCCGGAAGAGATGAATAGAAGACTCACCGGTGTAATAAGTTCATTACATTTTCCACCAACGCAAAAATCAAAGGAAAATCTATTGAAAGAGGGAATTTGTGAAGAAAAAATATATATAACAGGAAATACGGTAATAGATGCGTTATTATGGGTAATAGAAAGGAATAAAAATAAGATAGATAATATATTAGAAAAATATCAATTAAATAAGAAAAAATATATATTAATGACTATGCATAGAAGAGAAAATTGGGGAGAACCAATGAGTAATGTTATGAATGCGATAAAAGAATTTTTGTTAAAAAATGAAGATATATATTTAGTATTTCCTGTGCATTTAAATCCTGCTGTAAGAGATGTTGTATTTCCGATATTAAAAGGCGTAGAAAATGCAATCTTAATAGATCCAGTGGAATATCTTGAATTTACAGCTTTAATGTCCGGTTCGTATTTTATAATGACAGATTCTGGTGGAATACAGGAAGAAGCGCCGGCACTTGGAAAACCTACATTAGTTTTAAGGGAAACCACAGAAAGACCTGAAGCAATTTCAGCAGGTACTGCAAAATTAATAGGAACAGATAAAGAAAAAGTTTTAGAATACATGAATAAATTAATATTCGATGAATCTTTTTATCTAAATATGTCAAAAGCAAAGAATCCATTTGGTGATGGAAGAGCGTCGATGAGAATAGCGAAAATATTATTAAATGAAAAAATAGATGAATTTAAGTAGGATAAATAATAGCCAATCCAATGGATTGGCTATTATTTTATTTAACAATATTTCTTATAGTTGTATTTAAATATGTAGTAAAAGAAAATGTAAAAGCATTTGAGTTTTTAGAAGGTAAATTGTAATAATTAAATTCAAAGTTAATGGGGATAATTTCATCTGTTATAAAATAAATTTTTGGTGACATTACAAAAGATAAACCATATAAATTTTCTGAATCTATTCTTTTATAAAATGCATTTAAGGAATAATTTATATTTCCAATAGAAAATAAATTATAGATATTTGTTCTATTTTCAATTAGAATAGAAGAATTGAATATTTCCAGATTAAAACCATAAATTTCTTTTGCATAATCTTTGAAAGTTAATAATAAATTTTCTGAATCTTTTGTTAAAGGTAATTTATCATAAAGCGGATTAAATAATTTACTATCAGCATATTTTAATTCAAAACTCATTGAATTAAAATATGGAAAATAATTATCAAAAAAATATGCACCATTTAGTATATAAGCATTATTATAAGAATTGTTATTATTTATAAAATAATAACTTCCTGAAATATGAATTCCGAGATTATAAAGGTTTGAATAGACTATAGTTGGGCTAATATAAAAGTTATCAAAATCATATAAATTTCCTTTTAATATAATTTGTGATGTAGAAAAAATAGATTTTGAAAAGCTTCCAATATCAATTTCTTCAGGTATAGAATATGATATTTCTCCATATAAATTTTGAAATGATGTATATAAACTTTTTGAATATCCTAAATTTAAAGTTGTCCATGGATTTGGTTTAAAATCAAGATTTGAAGAAATACCCGTATCTGTTAATATCAATTTTTGTGTTTCTTCTGAATAATTTACGGAATAGAAGCTACCTATTCCTAAACTATAGTAAGGATATTTTTCAAAAGATAAAAACATATGAGTTCTATCTGATAAATCGTCGCTTTTTGTTTTGATTTTTATTTTGTAAGCATCATATTTTGAAACATTCTGTGTTCCAAACGAATCAATAAGAATAGGATAATGATTATTATGCCTTTCAACATCAAATGTATGCATATCAGGGTCTATATCAATTGAAATAATATCTTTTTTTTCAAATTCAACATTTTTTATAGTGGTAAAAATCTTTGTTGCATTTTTTGTAACAACTCTGATTTTTGTTGGTATTTTCATATTATTTAAATCAACAATGATTTTATCATTTTTTTGTTTTATAAAGGCATCAAATTTTTTTGGATTTTTAAAAAGGTCATATAGAATATCTTTACTTATATTTTTAGATAGAAATGCAATAAACTCATCTTCATTGACAGTCTTTTCTTTATATGTCATATAATACTCTGAGAGAATTTTTATAAAATTTTTTCTCCCCAGATAATCTTCTATTGAAAATAAAGCTCTTTTACCTTTATTATAATATATATAGGATGAAAAATTCCCTGGAATCCTGTCAGCATCATCTGCGATAGCATTTTCAATGTTATAATAACCTATGGAAAAGATGGCATTTTGATCTAATTCTGAGAAATTTTTCGGTAATATTTCAGAGAAAGTATCGGTTAATATATCTGGTAAATATGAATTGTATAATCTGTCATCACCATATTTTTCATACATCGAAATATGTGCAGAATAATCTGCTAAAGACTCACTCATGAAGTTATTTTTAATAAAATCAACTCCAACACCAATACCAAACCACATATGAGCTAATTCATGAGAAACAACATAAAAAGTTAAAGGTTCCAATAATCCAGGTAAAACCAGATCAGCCGTAGTAAAAAATCCATCACCTAACAAAAACATACCATCTGCGGCCATTCCATAAATTCCGGGATATGGATCTTGAAATACATTTATAGTGGAATATTTTAATTTTCCAAAATTTTTTGTATGTATTTCTAAAGCCTTTATTATATGTGTAGCCATTATAGCGGCTCTTTGTTCTTGACCTTTTCTAAACCATATATTTATTTTATAATTTTTACTGTTTAAAGTAAAATTCGTATATATTTTTTTATTAACAAATACAAGTGGCATTGAAACATATTTCCCTTCAGAATAATAAATTCCATTTTTAAATTTTCCAGAAATAACAGGGTAAAAATTAGAATTGTTATTTATTTTTAATGAAATAGTGTGATGTGGTAATGCATAATCAGAATTTTCATCTATTAATACAGGATACCATCCAAATCTCCATATAAATATATTATCAAATGCTACATTATCAGGAGAATTTTTTGAAAGAAAGTAAGTTTTAAATTTTATTATAATAGTTTTTTCATCAGTATTTACATTTAATATAGCATTTTTTATCTGATAATTTCTGAATTTCTTTGATTTATAATTCACAATAGAGTAATCTAAATAGTTTCTATTTTTATCCGTTACTTCTAATATTTCTATTTTTGTTTTTTTATAATCTTCAAACAAAGCATTTAAATAGGGATTTTCATGACTTTCAAGATTTGGAAATAATGCGAAATATGGCTTTTCTGTATTTTCTAAATCTACTCTTAATTTCCCTAAAATAACCTTTTCCTTTTCTAATAATTTTACTTCAACATAATAATTAGCTGAAAATATAAATATATTTAAAAACATAAATATAGAGAAAAATAAAAATTTTTTCATTATATCCCTCCAATATTTTCATTAAAAAAAACTTCGGCATCTTTTTCTGTATAGCCTATATTTTTTAATAATTCCAATGCGAAATCTTTATTTATCTTTTCGGCTTTATATAACTCTAAAATTTTTCTTTCTTCTGCAGTGAGTAATTCATTAGTGGATAATTTATTTTCATTTTCTTTCGTATTCTTATTTGAAAAGATATCCTGCTTACTGATTTGCCCTTTTAATTTAATTATTAAATCACCACTTACACCTTTAAAATCGATAAATCTTGAAGGAATATTATGGGAATTAATATCAAATTTTAAAGGGATATTGGAATGGATTTTGCCTGAAGGAGAAGCGCCTTTTTTTATAAAAACTATATCATTTCCAGAGATATAGATTTCCGTATCTCCAGAAACGGTTTTAATAAAAACGTTTTTAAATTTACTATCAAGATAATCTATATTACAATCCCCGGAAACATTTTTGATATCAACAGAATAAAAAATAGAATTAGAAGAACTTAAATCACCGCTTGTACTAAAAAATTCTAAATATTTTATTTTTGAATTATATATATTAATGTCTCCAGAAACAGTTTTTACTTTAAATTTTTCAAGTTCTAACTTATTTAATGATATATCACCGCTTACATTATTAATGTCAAAGCTAAAAATATTTTTATCCACTTTTAAATTAGCATTACCAGAAAATCCTGAATTAAATGAAAAACCAAATATTTTTGTTAGAAAAGAATCAGATTTTTGTTTAAAATTCAAATGCCATATTCCGTTTTTCACATAATTTTCTATTTCTATATTTTCTGGAAAATTATCATATTCAAAAAAAGTCTCTTTCCCTGTTGATATATCTAAATCTATGCCAACACCATTAAAACAGATTCCTTCAACTTTAGTTTCTGGAGTTAAAATACCATTCATTTTTCCACCTTCCCCCCTCGTAAAATTTCTTTTGCTTCTTCAGGAGTTAATTCTCCTTTTTCAATTTTTTCTAATATTTTTAAAGTATTTATTTTAGGCTTCTCTTCTGCAAATCCCATAGCTCTAACAACTCCTTCTAAACGGGCTTTAGCAGTTGGATAGGATATGCCTATTTCTTTTTGTACATCAGAAAGATTGCCTCTATTTTTAATAAAAATTTTTAAAAAATATAATTGTTCATCAGAAAGTTTAGCAAAATCATCTAAATAAAAACTTCCTCTAATAGTAACATCACACTCAGGACATTTAAATTCCGATATAACCAACTCTCCACCACAAACTGGACAATGTGTTAATCGATTATTTTTTTTCATATTTTCACCTTCCCCGGCAAAATTTTATTGTAATTAAATAATACCACTTAACTTCAAAAAAGTCAAGTGGTATTTTTATTATTTTAATAATCAGTTTATAATATTTAATTTTAAACAACTAAAAATCAAATAATTTTTATTTTATCATTTAATTTTTCTGATTTCAATATGTCTTTTATGGATTTCTTGTTAACTGATTTTATAAAATCATTTATGACTAAAATATCAAATCCTTTATTTATAGCTGTTTTTATAGTTTCCAGTACACAAACATCTCCGGCTAAACCAAAAATTATTAATTTTTTAATTTTATTTTTATTTAAATATTCTTCTAATCCATTGTCGTTTTTTGATTTAAAGTCTTCAAAAAAAGCAGAATAGCTATCAGTATTTTTGGTAATTCCTTTTTTTACAACAAAATCATATGTTTTTATAAAAAGTTTATTTCCGTATGTTCCTTTTACACAGTGTGGGGGCCATGTTTGAAAAGAAGTATGATTTTCTGGATGATCATCTTTGCTTGCAACAATTAAATATCCAGATTTTTTAGCGCTTTCTAAAAAAACATTGATAGATTTAATCCAAATTTCATTTGTTCCATCAACTGGAAGTTCTTTTGGGCATCTTAATGTAAATCCATTCTGACAATCAACACATAATATAGCGCTATTTTCTGAAGTAAAATTTAATTTTACTATTTTGGATAAAATTTCCATTTTCACACCTCCATAATATAATTTGATTTTATATAAATATTATACTATAATAATAAAAATTAAGAAAAACATAAATATAATGAAAATTTTTTCATTTTTTGAGGAATTTTGAATTTTTTTTACTTTTGAGAGGTTTTTAAAAAAATAAATAAGTATGGTATAATCATTGATAGAATGCTAAATATAGAATACCAAATTTCAAGGGAGGTTTAAACATGGCAAAGATGATAAGAAAAAATTATTTATTAGCACCAGGTCCAACACCTGTTCCTATTGATCTGCTTTTAGAAGGAGCTAAAGATACAATACATCATAGAACTCCACAATATTTAGAAATTCAGAAAATTGCTTTAGAAGGGGCTAAATATATTTTTAGAACAGAAAATCCCGTATTTATATTATCTTCTTCAGGCACGGGTGCAATGGAAACAGCAGTTGCCAATACTTTAAATCCAGGAGATAAAGCTATTGTTGTTGTAGCAGGTAAATTTGGTGAAAGATGGTTGGAAATTTGTAATGCTTATGGTATTGAACCAATAGTTATAGATTTAGAGTGGGGAGATTATGTTAGACCTGAAACAATAAAAAAATTATTGGATGAAAATCCTGATACAAAAGTTGTATTTACAACACTAAGTGAAACATCGACAGGTACAGTTCATCCGGTAAAGGAAATAGCTGAAATAGTAAAAAATAAAGACACTATTATTGCAGTTGATGCTATTAGTGGAATGTTAGCTCAGCCATTAGAAATGGATTCCTGGGGGTTAGATATTGTAGTAACAGGCGTTCAAAAAGGTTTTATGATGCCTCCTGGAATAGCTTTAATTAGTGTAAGTGAAAAAGCATGGAAGGTTATTGATGAAAATAAAAATCATCACTATTATTTTGATTTAAAAGCATATAAGAAAAAATATCCTGATTCACCGTATACACCACCTGTTAATTTAGTATATCAACTGGCAAAATCTGTTCAAATGATTGAGGAAGAAGGTATTGAAAATGTTTGGGAAAGACATAGAATAATGGCAGATGCTACAAGAGCGGCTGTGCAGGCAATGGGATTAGAATTATTTGCAAAAAATCCAGGCAATGTATTAACCTCAATAAAAGTTCCTGAAAATATTGATGGTGGGAAAATATTAAAATATTTAAGAGATGAAGAAGGAGTAACATTTGCTGGTGGACAGGCTCATTTGAAAGGAAAAATAATAAGAATAGCTCACTTAGGATATATGTCAAAATATGATGTGATTGTTGGAATTAGCGCATTGGAAATGGCATTGAAAAAATTTGGGTTTGATGTTGAATTGGGTTCAGGTGTAAGAGCAGCTCAAGAAATCTTTATGAAGGAAGGTGTATAATATGTGGATACATATTAACGATCCTTTAGCAGAAGAGGCAACAACGAAGTTAAAAGAACTATTACCTGAAGTAAAAATAACAATAGAACATTTTGATGCTGAAGAATTAAAAGAAAAGGTTAAGGATTTTGATGTTTTAGTAGTTAGGAGCGCAACGAAGGTTACAAAAGATATCATAGAAAATGGAACTAATTTGAAATTAATTGCAAGGGCTGGTATGGGTTTGGATAATGTAGATCTTGAAACAGCAAAAGAAAAAAATATAAAGGTTATAAATACTCCAGGAGCAAATTCTTTATCGGTTGCCGAATTGGTTGTTGGATATATGTTATCTATTTATCGACATATAGTTACGGGAACAGTTTCTTTAAGAGAAAAAAGATGGGAAAAGAAAACGTTAAAAGGATTTGAATTAACTGGAAAAACTCTTGGTATTGTAGGTTTTGGACATATTGGAAAATTAGTAAGAAAATTAGTTACTGGTTTTGATATGAAAGTTCTTGTTTTCGATGTTTTTGAGATACCAGAAGAAATTCAAAAAGAGCATAATGTAAAGCAAGTATCAATGGAGGAATTATTGAAAAATGCTGATGTTATAACATTACATGTTCCTTTAAATGAAAAAACAAGACATTTGATTTCAGACAAAGAATTTGAAATGATGAAAAATAATGTTATTCTTATAAATGCTGCAAGAGGCGGTGTAGTAGACGAAGAAGCATTATTAAAATATCTGGAAAATGGTAAAGTGTTGGGAGCAGGTTTAGATGTTTTTGAAACAGAACCACCAGTTTCAGAAGTTCAGATGAAATTACTAAATCACCCAATGGTTGTTGCAACACCACATATTGGCGCAACAACTAAAGAAGCACAGCGAAGGGTTGGATTAGAATTAGTAGATAAAATAGTTGAAATAGTAAAAAATATGTAATTTGTTAAGTTCTTTTAATATATAATGCTGAATTTTGAGTTATAATAGGAATGGTTATTTTAATAAATGGAGGTGTTAAGGGTGAAAGTATTTGTGGATCAAGATGCATGTATTGGATGTGGAGTATGTGAAAATTTATGTCCAGATGTATTTAAAATTAACGATGAAGGAAAAGCTGAAGTCTTAACAGCAGAAACAGATTTACCTTGCGCACAGGACGCAGCAGATTCCTGTCCAACACAGGCTATTTCAATTGAAGAATAACATAGAGGTCGGCCATTGAGGCCGACCTTTTTTTATCTTACATAAAAAATAATTTGAAAAACAAAATAAACTAAAAACCAAAAAAAACAATTCTTTAATTGGTTTTAAAATGTCTAAAAAGTCAAATTCACTCAGACAGCGATTATCCTTAAAATTATTCATTTTCAGCCGTCTCTCAAACAATACATCGTGTATTGTTTCGCTAAAAATTACATCCATGTAATTTTGACGGCTTTCATTTACGCTTAGATTTTTTAGGTATAAAAAATCTAAGGGAAAAGGATTTATAATTATATAATAAAAATTATTTTTTCCAATTACCCTTGGTTTTTTAATTTTGATATTTTAAAAAAATGTTGTATAATATGTAATGAAATTTAAATACAATTTTGGAGGGGGCATTTATGAAAAAAAGTAAAGTTATTGTAATCACCTCTGGAAAGGGGGGAGTAGGAAAAACTACTATTTCTGCAAATATTGGAGCATCATTAGCTTTAATGGGGTATGATGTTTGTTTAATTGATGCTGATATAGGACTTAAAAACCTGGATTTAGTTTTAGGGCTTGAAAATAGAATAGTTTATACTATATTAGATGTAGTGAAAGGTGGAAAATCCCCAGTGGAAGCGGTTGTAAAACATAAGCAAATAAAGAAATTGAATTTATTGGCATCATCTCAAATAGCAAATAAGGATATGATATCTCCGGAGGATATGAAATTTATTATCAGTGAGCTTTCAAAACACTTTGATTATGTTATTGTGGATTCTCCAGCTGGTATAGAAAGAGGATTTAAAAATGCAGTAGTAGCAGCTCAACATGCGATAGTAGTTACTACCCCAGAATTAACAGCAATAAGCGATGCAGATAGAGTTATCGGTTTATTAGAAAATGAAAAATTTCAAGAAGACAATATATCATTAATAGTTAATAGAGTAAAATTACATATGATAAATAAAAATGAGATGCTTTCTCCTGAAGATATAAGAACAGGATTAGCAGTCGAATTATTAGGAGTTGTTCCTGACAGTGAAGAAATAATTATTGCTACAAATAAAGGGATTCCAATTACACTTGAAGATAATTCGAAAATTTCAAATATATTTATGAATATTGCTCAAAGAATTGCAGGAAAGGAAAATCCAATAGAAAATGATTTCGCACTTTTAAAAGATGATTCTAAAAAGGGATTCATGAAATTTTTCCAAAAGATGTTTGGTGGCAGGTGATTTGAATGGGTTGGTTTAATTTTGGTAAAAAGAAAGCCAGCAGAGATGTTGCTCTGAAGAGAATGCAAAATTTAGTTGGTAACAGAAGAGAAAAAATATCAACCCTTTCGTCAAGGAATATGGGAAGCGTTGCTGTTGCTGAAAGATATAATTTTAATATTAACGCAAATGAGGTTTCAAAAATGATTAGAGATTATGTTAAGAAAAAGACCAAAATAGATGGTAAAAATGTTAAAGTTCATATAAGCAAAGATGAAAATGGTTATACAATAGTAACCAATATATTTTTCAAATGAGGGGTGGAGAAATGCTGGAAAAATTTTCTATCAATACATCCAGAAGAGTTGAATTAATAGATATTACACATATTATTCATGATTTTGTGAAGAAAAGTAAAATAAATGAAGGAATAGCAGTGATTTTTGTACCTCATACAACGGCGGGGATAACTATTAATGAAAATGCAGACCCTTCGGTGAAGAAAGATATGAATTTGTTTTTAAATAAGTTGATACCTTCTGAAGATTATTTTACACATATGGAAGGTAACTCTGATTCTCATATAAAATCAACATTAGTAGGACCATCATTAAGTATAATAATTGAAAATAATGATATATTATTAGGAACATGGCAGGGAATATATTTTTATGAATTTGATGGACCGAGACGCAGAAATTTTTATATTAAAATAATTAAAGGCTAAGCGGGAATTCCCGCTTTTTTTAATTGAATTGATTTTCTTAATTTATTGGGGTATAATTTAATATGGGGTGGGCATATGGAAAAAATAAAATTCATAGGGGAAAAAGTAATTCAAGAAGAAAATGAATATCCTATAGGATTAATAGTATTAAAAAAAGGTGATTTATTATGTCAATCATATTTTTGTGATTATCGGAAAATATACATAAATAAAGGTATATTTTCAGAAGAATTTTTATTTCAATTAAAAACCAATGAATTTTTAAAAAATATAAGAAACAGTGAAATATTAATTTTTGATACTATAAAAGAAGCAGATGACTTTTTAGCTAAAAACATCGAATTGTTAAAATTATCAATTGAAAAAAGAATAAATATGCTTATTAATATGAATGAAAAAATATCATCAAAATTTTTTAAATTTTCTGATGAAAAGAAAAATTATTCATATGAAAAAACAAAAAAATTTTTCAAACATATATATAGATATGACTGGAATACTTTTAATGATACATTTATTCAAAGTTATATACTAGCAAGAGAGAAAATATTGGAAAATGAAATTGAAGAAGCTTTGGAAATATTTGAAAAAATAAATTTAAATGAAATAAACGATAAATATTTTAAGGCAGAGATTGATATATGGAAAATTTACTGTATTTATTATCTGGACGAAAAAAAATCAAAAGAATTATTTGATAAAATAAAATATAAGTATGATTTTTTAAATGAATTAATCTCTTTTAATATATTAAAAAGCAAAATGAATAATATACTTTTAAAAAATGTATATAAGACATATTTTAAAAAAGGTTACTTAATTCCATCAAATACAGTCTTGTTTTATGAAGGGGAAGAAGGAGATTGGTCTTTTTTAATATTAAAAGGAAATGTGTATGTTTCAAAATTTATAGACAAAAAAACGGAAATTTTGTTGAATATTTTAACTGAAGGAGAAATTGTTGGTGAAATTGCGGTGCTACAAAGTATCAAAAGAACAGCAACAGTTTTTACTAAAACACCTCTAGAAATAATTTTGATTGATTCTGATAACTTTGAAAATTTAATAAACGAAAGTTATATGCTTGGGAAAAATATCTTAAAAGCACTTATAATGAGAGTAGATTTTCAAAAAAAATTAAGTGGGCAATCTAATTTGATAGACAAAGCATCTTTGCTAATAAATAAATATTCTATTGAAAGATTAAATGAATTGCATTTAACTCCAAATCAATTTATAAATTTATTTGGTATTAAAGAAAATATAAATGAGTTTTTTTCTAAAATTATTTCTTATAAAATAGCAACATTAAGGCCTGATGGGACATTACATTTTAGATAAATAAAATTGGAAGTGATTATATGAAAGAAATTTTATATGCTCCTGATATAATACTTATTAATGAGGGAGAAATAGTTAATGAATTAATATTATTAAAAGAAGGAAAATTAGAAACATTTTCCACTTTTTGTAACTATTCCTCAATAGAAAATAATGGAATATTTGGTGCTGAAATTATAGTTCCTGGCACCAAATCCTTTGAATCAATAAGAGTTATTGAAAATAGTAGAATTGTTTTAATTGAAAAGGAATTATCAGAAAAATTTTTACTTTCTAACTCAAATTTAATTATTCATTTAATAAAAAAATATATTTTGAAGATTATAGCTTTAAACAATAAAATTTATGGAGCGTTCAAGAGTAATAAAGAGAATATAGTAGATAAAAATCTTACAAAATCAGAATTATCAAAAAAATATTTAAAAATAACAAGAAGAAAAATATTTCATCATATCAATGATGAACAATTTCAAATATATATTAAAGCAAGAAAGTTATTTAACAGTGGCAAGATAAAAGAATCTTTAAATGAATTTAAAAAAGTACAATATAGAAGGTTTGACATATATTTTCAAGCTGAAATAGAAATATGGAAATATTTATGTATGATTTTAATATCTCCAGATAAAAAATATTATTTAGAAAAAACATTAAAAGAAAAATATCCGTTTATTAGAGAATTATTTTCTTTTATGGTTTTTGAAAGTGTCGTAACAAATTCTCCATTAACAAAACCTCTTATTACATATTTAAAAAGTGGTTATTTAATTCCATCAAATACTGTATTGTTTTACGAAGGGGAAGAAGGAGATTGGGCTTTTATGATATTAACAGGAAATGTAAGGATTTCTAAGTTTAATAATAATAGCGAAAAATTGTTGGCAATTTTATCAAATGAAGAAGTAGTAGGAGAAATAGCATGTTTTAAAGATATTCAAAGAACAGCAACGGTATTTACTTCTACTCCTTTACAATTAATAATTATTGAAAAGAATAATCTGGATGAATTGGTTCTCTCGAACCCTGGTTTTGGATTGAAATTATTGAAAAACTTGATAAAACGTTTAGATTTTGAACGATATTTCCTTTCTCCATTATCTTTTGAAGAAAAGTTAAACTTTATGATAAAAAAATATGGTAAAAATACATTGAATAAATCTCAGTTGAAAATAGAAGAGATTAAGGAATTGTTCAGGATTTCTGATAAAAAAGACAATGAATTAATAGAATATTTATTTAAATCCAACATTGCGACATTAAGAGCAGATGGTACTTTGAAGTTTTTATAGGAGGGAATAATTTGAAAATATTATTATATTCTGAAAGTAAAAGCTTATTTAAAAAATCAGGTGTTGGTAAAGCGTTAGAACATCAGATTGAAGCATTAAAATTAGCTGGGGTTGAATTTACCTTAAATCCTAAAGATTATTATGATATAGCTCATATCAATACTATAGGTCCTTTAAGTGAGAGAATATTGGATGAGTCAAAAAAAAATAAAAAACCGGTAATAGTCCATACACACACAACTT
The DNA here is from genome assembly GCF_001021175.1 of Marinitoga sp. 1155. Classification (NCBI taxonomy): domain Bacteria; kingdom Thermotogati; phylum Thermotogota; class Thermotogae; order Petrotogales; family Petrotogaceae; genus Marinitoga; species Marinitoga sp. 1155. Next base: position 135,451 of record NZ_AZAX01000005.1, read on the forward strand.
ATGAGGATTTTAAGAATAGCTTTATGTTTAGCAATCTTTTTGCACCTTTTATAAAAAAAAGACTTATTAGGATGTATTCAAAAGCAGATTTATTAATTTCACCGTCAGAATATACAAAAGAATTAATTTTATCTTATGGAATAAAAAACAAAGTTATGGTTGTTTCAAACGGTGTTGATATAAAGAAATTTAATTGTAAAAATTATAATAGTGAAAAGTTTAGAAAATATTTTAATATAAAGAAACCATTAATAATATCAGTAGGATTGCCTTTTGAAAGAAAAGGGATTTTAGATTTTCATAGATTAGCTAAGACACTTCCACAATATGATTTTGTATGGTTGGGAGCTAAAATAAATATAATTCCTAAAAAAATAAGAAAGATATTAAAACAAGAATTAAAAAATTTAAAATTTCCAGGATATGTAGAGGAGGAATTATTATTAGCAGCTTTTTGTGAAGCTAAACTTTTTTTATTTCCAAGTTATGAAGAAAATGAAGGTATTGTTGTATTAGAAGCATTAGCTTCACAAACACCTTTAATAATAAGAGATATTCCAGTATATAAAAATTGGTTGATTCATAAAAAAAATTGTTTAAAATCAAGGACTTTTGACGATTTTATAAAAAATATAGATTTGATAATAAATAAAAAGATAGATGTGAAAGCAATGATAGATAATGGAAGAAAAGTTGCAATTGAAAGAGATTTAAAAAATATTGGAATTAAATTGAAAAAAATATATGGTGATATTTATGAAAAAAGAGTATAAGAATGCAATAGGAGTTATTTCCTCTATTATTATAGGGATATTTGTTATAATATTTATTGAAAAATTTTATAAAACAAATATTTTGAAAGAAATACAAAGAATAGATTTAAATGATATTATTATAGTTTTTTTTATATATTTTATGGGATACATAGTTGATTCTATTAGATATTCAATAATTATAAAGCAATTTGGAGGAAAAATAAATTTTTTTTCCTTATTTTATAACAATGTAATGGGATTATTTTTTTCTTCAATAACACCTTTTGCAGCTGGAGGACAACCGTATCAAATTTATCATTTAAATAAACATGGATTGGATATAGAACATTCTACTAATATAGTTGTTTCCCGATTCATTACAGCAATGTTTTTGAATTTGATAATAGCTTTTATATCTTATAAAAAAGTTATAAGTTCTCTTAATGGTACAGGTGTTGAATCAGCATTAATTAATCTGGGACTGTTTATTTCTTCATTAATAACTATTATAATTTTGGTGGTTTTTATTAACTCTGATATTATAATGCAGATCTTAAACTTTTTAAAATTAAAAAAAATTAATAAACTGAAAAATAAATATATAAAATGGTCAAATAATTTGAAAAAAAGTATAGCATTTCTCTGGAATGAAAAAACACACATAATGTTTTTAGATATTTTTTTAAACTTGCTTGTTCTATCTTTACAGGCTTATTCTCTTTTTTATTTATTTGTAAAATATGCGAATTTGAGTAATAATGTTGATAATTTTTTTATTGTATTTGGTAGTATGATGTTATTGAACATGGTAGTATACTATATACCTACACCTGGTGCCAGTGGAACAATTGAAGCATCATATCAGTTAATTTTTTCTTCCATATTAAAAATTCAAAACGGAGTATTTTTAGCTATAATAGGTTGGAGATTTGCAACATATTATATGCAAATAATATTAGGAATTATGATGCGAGTTTTTGTTAAAGCTTTTTTAAAAGATGTCTGATAAAACTATTTTTGGATATAAGGAGTGGAATAAATGAATATAGGAATATTTTCAGATGTGTATTTTCCACAAAAAAATGGAGTTTCAACAGCGGTTAAATTATATAAAGAAGAAATGGAAAAATTGGGGCATAATGTATATTTATTTGTACCAAAATATTCAAGAAGTTATAAAAGGAATGAAAAGAATGTATTTGAATTTCCTGCTATAAAATTTTTATTTGAAAAAGAGCAAAGAATTGCATTGCCTATATCTACAGATATTTTTAAAATTAAGGATTTAAATTTAGATATAATACATTCTCAGGACCCCTTTTCTATGGGGATTTTTGCAGAATTTTTGTCAAAATTATTGAAGATAAAACATGTAGGCACACATCATACGATGTATGAATATTATAGAAATTATTTACCTTTAATTATTAGACCAACGTTAAAACAAACTCAAAGAATGATAAAAAATTGGTGTTTAAAATTGGATAAAGTCATATCCCCAACAAAAAATATAAAAGATCTTCTTGTTAGTTACGGAGTACCAGATGATCATATTATTGTAATTCCTACTGGGATAGACACAAAAAAATTTAATGAAGAAATAAAGTGGAATATCAGGGAAGAATTTGGTATTTCGCCAGAAGAAAAAATATTATTATTTGTTGGAAGATTAGGGCCAGAAAAGAATATAGATTTTTTAATAAGAGTATTTCACAAGGTGTTTCATGAAGAAAGAAATATAAGATTTGTCATTATTGGAGACGGTATAGAGAGAAATAAATTAGAAGAATTAGTTATAGATTTAGATTTACATGAAAATGTAATATTTGCTGGAGGGCAACCCAGAGAAAAAGTATTAGATGCATATAAGCAGGCAGAATTATTTATTTTTGCTTCATATACAGAAACACAGGGACTTGTGGTATTAGAATCAATGGCAGCTGGAACTCCAGTTGTTGCTTTAGGGAAAATGGGAGTATATGATCTTTTAAATCATGAAAATGCTGGTGGCATTATGCTAACTGAATTAAATGAAGACGAATTTGTCCATAAAATTTTAAACGTAATTAGAAATAAGGAATTATACAATATATTGTCTAAAAATGCGATAAATTTTGTAAATGAGAATTATTCAATAGAAGTTTCTGTAAAAAAAATAATAGAAGTATATAAAAATCTTCTATAATATTGACAAAAAATAATTTTTATGATAAAATATCTCAGGTAGTGGGTGCTTAGCTCAGTGGGAGAGCGCTTCCTTGACGCGGAAGAGGTCGCAGGTTCAATCCCTGCAGCACCCACCATTTTTTATTGAGGAGAGAAAAAATGGATATTTTATTTTTTTCTATAGTTTTTTCGATGATATTTCAATTAATGGGTAAATATTTAAACCTGTATAGGACTTTTATTAGTAAAAAAAATATTTTAAATACAGCTGATAATGATTTAAAAATATCTATCATTATACCTACTTTTAACGAAGAAAAAGTTATAAAAAAAAGTATTGAAAGTCTTGAAAAAAATACGTATAAAAATTTTGAAATTATAGTATTAGATGATAATTCTGAAGATAGTACGTATAAAATACTTCGAGAATTAGAGAAAAAATATAGTAATTTGAAAATTTTAAAAAAAATGGGGAAAAAGGGAAAACCGCAGTCTATTAATGAGGCATATAAATATATATCTGGAGATATCGTATTATTTTTAGATGCGGATACAATTGTAGATGAAGATTTTTTAGAAGAACATGTAAAATATTTTTATAATAATAAAATAAATATGATATATGTGGATTTTGAAGCATATAATCATAAAGAAAAAATAATATATGATTATCAGGAAATATATTTCGAATTCAGCAGAAATATTTTATATTCAAATTTGTTTTCAAAAGCTGTTTTTATGGGAAATGGGGTTTTTATAAGAAAAGTAATATTGGATAAAGTTCTCCCACTTGACGAAGAAACGTTAGTGGATGATGTTCATCTGGCAATAAAGTTAAATCAAATGAAAATTAATCAAATTTTTGTTATATCTCCAAAGACAAAAATACAATATGTAAATAATTTTAAAGATTTATTTTATCAACATAAAAGATGGTATATTGGCGGTATTGAAGAGCTAATAAAAGCATTAAAATATAAAGATTTTAATATTATATTTATAAATATATTGGTAGGAATGTTATTATTTTTTCCTCTAATATCAATTTGGGTATTTTTAAAAAATATAAAATTAGGTTTTTATTTATTAAAAAATTTTATTGTAATTATATGGGGAATAAGTTTAGGAAGTGCATTTTTATCCTTTAAAAAAAATAGTAATATTATTAGACTTATCGTCAATATTTTTATCACAACACCATTTATGCTTATTTTCGAATACATAGTTTTGTTAAATTCATTTTTAAACTTAAAAAAAGAAAAAAAATGGTATAAGGTGGAAAGAGAATAATAAAAAACGGCCAGATTTGGCCGTTTTTTATGTTCTTGAAATTTTCCCAAAATTAGTAGCCTTTACTATTCCTGCTCCTATTAAAAATATTAAAACGTATAAAAATTCATCGAAATTATTTTTGAAATTAAGCCAAAATGGAATTTTATTCACCAATAAAACCAGCGCTATAGAAAAGGAAAAACCTTCTAAACCACGTAATAAAATTCTTTTCATTAAAAATTTATAAAAATATGTTTCTCTTGTATAGCCAAATGAAAGAATCATTGATCTAAATCTACTATCAAATTTATCCTTTGCAGTCAAATAGGATCTTACATAAAATAGAATTAAAATTATAAATAACAAAAAGTTGGCAAATTTTATATATTCTATGCTTAATATTTTTATAAATAGTATCGATGCTATGAAATTATAAATATTCATTAGTTCAAATATATAAGGGAATTTTTTATTTGTAATAATATAATATTGAGCTATAAAAAATGCTAGAAAAGAAGCTATAAAACATTCAAATAGCAAATACCAAAGATAAAACATTAAATTATTTCTCCTTCCTTTCATTCTTATCCATCATATCTTCTTTAATAGATTTTGTTTCAACCAAAGTTGCTACAGATCCTAAAACGCCTATAATATCATAAGGAATAAACATTTTCGATGCTTTTCCATTTGCCATTTCTTTTAATGCTTCCAGATATTTTACTCTTAACAAATCCTGAGTAGGTTTTCCTTCATGTATTGCATTAAATACATTGATAATAGCATGAGCTTGACCTTCTGCTTCAACCTCGTATTTATACTTCTGAGCTTCTGCTACCCTTTTAACAGATTCTGCTTGCCCCTCAGCTTTTAAAATAGCAGATCTTTTATCCCCTTCAGCTCTTAAAATGGCGGCCTGTTTATATCCTTCAGCTTCTAAAATAGATGCCCTTTTCATTCTTTCAGCTTTCATTTGTTTGCTCATAGCCTCCATTATATCATTAGGAGGATCTATCTTTTTTATTTCTACTCTTGTAACCTTTACTCCCCATTTATCAGTTGCTTCGTCTAATACTTCTCTTAATTTTGTGTTAATCATTTCTCTGGAGGTTAAGGTTTGATCTAATTCTAATTCACCTATAACATTTCTTAAATTTGTTTGAGCCAATTTTATTGCAGCTATTTCAAAATTATTTACATTATATATAACTCTAAATGCTTCTGTGATTTCATAATAAATAACAGCATCTACTGTTACAATAACATTATCTTTTGTTATGACTTCCTGTGGTGGAACATCGATTACATGCTCTCGCATATCAATTTTTATCATCCTATCCAGAAAAGGGACAATAAATTGTAATCCTGGTTGAGCTTCTCTATGGAATTTCCCTAACCTTTCAATTAATCCTTTTTCATATGGTCTGATGATTTTTAAACTTGTAGCTGCTAAGAAAATCACAAAAATAGTAATAATTCCCACTAAATACATAGTTTCCCCCCTCTTTATAGTATTTTCTTTACAATTGTGTAAATTCAATTTACAGAATATTGATTATAAGCTATTTCGAAAAAGGGCATCACCCCCACACTTGGTGTTGATTTACTTTTGTAGTATTATTATATTGTACCCAAAACTTATTGGAGGTGAT